>JANOXZ010000747.1:0-2714 GCA_031418695.1 Synechococcales cyanobacterium VAR_35_metabat_10 | reverse complement strand
GTTCAAGATCTCAATATTGCCTTAGCGCATTTCTTTGATAATGAGCCAAACTATGTGAAACCCGGTGCCAGTTTAGATAGCCTTTGGGTCGCTGATGCCTGTCGTTTAGCGGCTTTCAATGGTGCAGTGGTGATGTTGCCGGAGCAGAATTAGATTTTGTTGAGAGTGTTGGTAAGCTGAAACCCTTGTGGTGGGCACTGCCCAGCCTACAAATAAATCTGAAACACATGCGGAGGAAACCTCAACGTGAATTTCAGCCGCTGCCCACTTTACAAATAAATTTACTAAAACTAGCTTCGTTTGTCGTTGGGATATTGCCGAAGGGCAACGCTACGCGAACGACTTCGCTCACCCAACTAGACTTTCTGGTTAACGCGAAGGTTGATAATCGATTCCCAATACCAAGCCCGCCAAAAGTTCTTGGAGAGTTTCGTTCGCCACTCTGCCCAAGCGATCTTGAAATCGATCTACCGAAATTGACCTCACCTGCAACACGATCGCAGCCGAAGGTTTTTTCAATCCGGTTTCATGGTCGGCGGGGATCATTACTTTAAAAAACTTGTCCTCGAAGCGCTCTTGCCATGCCGAGCAAGGAATCACAATTCGCATTTTCCATTGGGGAGAGTTCAGTGCATCTGAGCTAACTACCACAACTGGTCGAGCCTTTTTGATTTCCACACCCACAGTCGGGTCTAAGTTTACGTACCAAATCTCCCCTTGTCTGGGGCTAGTCATCTTCTGGATCCCAATCTAAACTATCTAACATCGAGAATTCTCGCAGTTCTGAGTGATTCTCAAAATCTGACACAATACCGGGCAAACAGCTAGCCAAAAACCGATGGCGCTCAGTCATCGAAAGAGCCGCGACGTGGCAACGGGGCAAAGTATTCGGTATCTTAAAGTCGGAAGGAAGAGATTCACTGAGTGTAAGAGGCTGCCTATCTAGAGATAAAGGAGTATAGCGCTCAATAACCATCAATTTTACGTCTGCGATCCCAGCCATAAGGTAACTTCTCAAACTGTGTTTTTTATCACTCTTAGTATAAACCTCAAGATGCTACAGAAACAACCGTAGATTTAACTATTCTTCATGAAATTAAGATGAAATAAGATCTCACTCACGATCGCGTAGCCTCCAATTACCACAGGTGATCCCCGGACAGTTGACGGTGTGCTGGGATCGCCCCCAGTAGACCTGACTCGATCGACCACTCTCCAATATTATTTGGCCACGAAAGTAAATTTCTGGGTGTTCTTCTAAGATATCCAAATTAGCTAATGTATCTGCTGTAACTCGATAAACTTCACCTGTCACCGTCCCCTCTCCCGGCAACATCATTGGATATTCACCTAGGTTATATAACTTGGCGTTGGGGAGTCGATCGGCACCCAAGAACTCGGCATTAGCCAATAGGCCATGATTGGATTCCCCGGCCAGCAAAGTACCATAGACAAAAATTGTGGTGGAAAGATCGGCAGGACTATTCCAATTGATCAACATGCTTGGCTCGGCAGTCGGAATAGCTTGCACTTCTTGATCTCGCAGCCAAGACTGGAAAGAGTTGCCACCAGCCGAAATAAAGTCTTGTAAGCTCTGATGACATTGCTGGTGATAGAAACCACAAAGACATTCCCAGCCTTTGGGGTGGGGAGCTAAATAGGCGATCGAGCTAGTTGGTACTTGCTCCAACTCCCTCATCCACCGCTGTAAGACCTGGGCATCTAAATATGGTAAATCACAGGCTAACAGCAAAATCCATTCACTCTCGATCTGCCCTAAACAACCAGCAAAAGCCTTCAGTGGCCCTTGATGTGGCGGATCTTCTGAAATCCACTGACAACCCAATGGCAGATCGTAGGGAGTTGAGGAAAGAACGAAGACCTCATTAGTGCAAGATTTGGCCACAGCATAGGTTTGTTGCAGAAGAGTAATGCCATCCTCGCTGGCATCTGTGGCGATAGCTTCGCTTGTGCCTTTTATCGACTCCGAAGCCAATGGATCTATTGGCAGCAAGGCTTTATCTCTGCCCATCCGCCGACTTTGACCGCCAGCCAAAATTACTGCCGCTAAATAATCTCCCATAGTAATTACTGCCTAATCTTTTTGGTGAAACCTGCCGCCTTAAATTTCTTTAACTGCAAAGGCATGGTCGTGTTGCTGGGGACAGAAATACGCATCTCGAAATCACTCACTCCGGGCGGAATCTGTTCAATTAATCCCACCCGTGATCGATTTTGCAAAACCAAGTTATTGTCAGCATCGTAAATCCGACCATACACATCGGCATCAAACACCGTTTTGCTAGAAGGGTTTTTGGTTTTACCAATTACCAAGAAACAACTAGCCGACTGGGTAACACCTCCGCTGGTAACAGCACCCTCCGCCACATCAGGGGGACATTCTTTATAAGAAACTTCAGTGAGGGCAATTTGGGTCACAGCCAAAGCCGGTGGCACAAAGGAGCAATACAAAATTCCTACAGTGATCACGGCCAACATTGTGCGGCGAAGCCCACTAAGGATCGAAGAAAAGAGGCCAGACATGATTTGTACCCAAAAGGTTTTGTGGTCATTTTAGCTGTAAAGACCCGATCTCGCAGCATCTTTGCTCGTGCGCTGTGTTCGTAAGTTTCGATCGCTGCGTCTGCATCTCTGGTAATCAGCTAGGGCAATAAATCAAAAGTCTTACTTTAAGGTGGGCTGTTGCTGAGCGG
>JANOXZ010000746.1:0-4517 GCA_031418695.1 Synechococcales cyanobacterium VAR_35_metabat_10 | reverse complement strand
GCAAAGGGAGCGGGGTTGACTGGGTATCCCAGTTTGTCGAAGACATAGGCGGTGAGATGATTACCCTTTTTGGCTTCGCCGACCATCTGGGGCGCTAAAAACAAGCCTTGGAACAGTAATCTATTTTGATCGTAAGTGGCTCCGCCAGAGCTACCAATGCCCGGTGCAGTGAGGCGACAGGCGGCAGCTTCTACCAAGTCTGCGCGACCGGCAACATAGCCACCGCTGGTAACGATCGTTCCCCCAGGATTTTTGATCAGGGAGCCTGCAATTAAATCGGCACCGACAGCCGGTGGTTCGCGATTTTCGATGAATTCGCCGTAGCAGTTGTCTACGAAGCACACAGTATTTGGGTTTTGGGATTTTACTAATTTGACAATGCGGCCAATGTCATCGATCGACAGCGAAGATCTCCAAGCATAGCCACAGGATCGCTGAATCAGCACCAGCTTGGTTTCTGGCCGAATCGCAGTAGCCAAAGCATCCCAGTCTATCTGTAAATCTTCAGCAAGCGGCAGCTCTCGATAACTCACTCCAAAATCTTTTAGGGAACCCTGGTTCTCGCCTCTAGAGCCAATCACTTCTTCTAAGGTGTCGTAAGGTGCCCCCGCTACTGCCAGCATTTCATCGCCCGGTCTTAGAACTCCAAACAGAGCACAGGCGATCGCATGGGTGCCAGAAACAAACTGCACTCGCACAGCGGCGGCTTCGGCTCCCATTAAATCTGCGAACACTTTATCCATGGTCTCGCGGCCTAGATCGTCGTGCCCGTAACCGCTGACGCTGCTAAAGTGATGCACGCCAACTCGGTGATCGCGGTAAGTTTGTAAAACTCGATGCAGATTTTCCTTGACTTCATTATCAATACCGACAAAAATTTGTAATAGGGCATTTTGTGCCTCGCGAATAAGATCTGAGCTGTTCATGCCATGACAAGGTGAAGTGCAGATGTTATTTTCGCGCAATTGTGACCACCATTTGAAATTCAGGATGACGGAATGACTGTTGCTGCATCGAAAAAGCTCGCCCTCGACTGGGGTGTAATTGGTTTTATGTCTATTATTCACATTGGGGCGGTGTTGGCATTTTTACCGCAGTTCTTTAGTTGGCAAGGGGTAGGGACGGCACTGTTTTTACATTGGATCAGCGGCGGTTTAGGAATTACGCTCTGTTGGCATCGGATGCTTTCACACAAGAGCTTTCAGACTCCCAAGTGGTTAGAATATTTTTTGGCTTTTTGCGGTACGTTGGCGATGCAGGGTGGCATTATTTGGTGGGTAGGGATGCACCGTCATCACCATTTACATTCCGATAAAGATGTGGATCATCATGATTCTAAAAAGGGCTTCTGGTGGAGCCATATGCAGTGGATGCTTCACGAAGTGCCTGCCGAGAAAGACGTTGATAAGTTCACGAAGGACATGGTTAACGATAAGTTCTACCAGTTTTTAGACAAATATTTTTTACCGGTGCAGATCGCTTTAGGCGTAGCCCTGTATTTTATCGGTGGTTGGTCGATCGTCTTTTGGGGGATTTTTGCCCGATTGGTATTGGTGTATCACTGTACTTGGTTGGTGAACAGTGCGACTCACAAGTTTGGCTATCGCACCTATGAGACTGATGATAATTCCACTAATTGTTGGTGGGTTGCAGTCACTACCTATGGCGAAGGCTGGCACAATAACCACCATGCTTACCAATATTCGGCACGTCATGGCATGAAGTGGTGGGAATTTGATATTACTTGGCTAACTATTAGATCGCTGCAAATTCTACGTTTGGCTAGCAATGTGAAGCTCGTTCAAGAATAGTTCTACTAATATTTAAAAAGCTGGTAAAAGTTAACTTTCACCAGCTTTTTTTTGGAGATGATGCCTATAATTGGTCTTTGACTCCCAATCGATCGAGCATGGTAGCCCTTGCCCGATCGGCCAAAGAATCATCCAATTTAGTTAACTGAATATCTTCGCCATACTTGTTTTTGATGGCGGTCTTGATCATCCAATCCGCAATAAACGGATTTTTAGGAATCAATGGCCCGTGCGAATAAGTGGCGATCGCGTTGTGATAAAAAGCGCCCTCGGTTTTATCTTCGGCATTATTGCCAAAACCCTTTATTACTGTGCCCAGTGCCTCGGCTTGCTCACCCAAAAAAGTCCGACCACCGTGATTTTCAAAGCCCACAATAATTGGCTTTTGGCCACCCAGCATTTCAGTTAGCTCTGCTGCCAAACGCTTAGCAGTAATTTCAAACACCACATTGCCAATACAGCGGGGCGCATCAATACCGGGATGTTTACTGACTAAATCAATAATCCCCATGCCCTCAATGCGTTCTCCTTGACCTGGCTCATAATATTTACCCAGCAACTGGGGCGAACCGCAGGTAAAGACTCCCGGCGCACCGGCATCTAGCTTGCGACGAATTGCCTTGGTCTTATCGCCAGCTAAATCGCGCATTACAATCTCTTGCTGGCGATCTTGGGCACCGCCCCCGGCAATGATATCCACTTGATCTAACACTTCTGGTGGAGTACTTTGATCGTAAGGTACTACTTCGACCGCAATGCCCCGCCACTGAGCGCGCTGCTTAATGGCAATCACATTGCCCCGATCGCCATAGGTACTCATCAGTTGAGGATATAGCCAGCCAATTTTTAACGAATGTTGAGTAGACATAATAACTATAAAATTTTGCGTCCAGTGAGAATTTCTCGTACTTCTAGCATTGCCGAGTAGGTGGGGACAATGTGCAGGGTTTCGTTAGCTGGTGATAGCTCCAGCGCCTTAGCCAAAGCCTTAGCGGTATCTGGTTCTACAATTAACTGACAACCGCCACCCACTTGTTCTTTGCTGTACTCTAGGCGCAGCGCCATATCATAAACCCGATCGCCGCTGACTACAATAGTGCCGCCTTGGTTCACAAATTTTTCGGTATCTACATCCCAGATCCAAGAGACATCGGTGCCATCGGGAGTCCGATCGTTCAAAATCATCAGGGTAACGGAGCCACCGCCAGCTTTTTTCACCTGATTTACAGCGCGGATGGTTTCGTTCATCCCCACTGGATTTTTGGTGAGCAGAATCCGGACTTTTTTACCCTGATAAACCAATTCTTCTGCTCGCCCAAAGGCTGCTTGGAAATTGTTGATCACATCTAGCATTTTCTCAGTGCTGACTCCGATCGATTGCGCGGTGGTAATTGCTGCTAGAGTGTTGTATTTGTTGTAGACCCCAATCAAAACCTGTGGCCATTTGGAGCTATCGATCGCCAAAGGCTGCTTAGTAAAATCACACTTAGGACAGTCGAAATCTCCTTGGTGAGAAAGATAGACGCCTTTGTAAGTCAGCGCGGTGCCACAGCTCGGGCAATGAATTGAATCCACTGCGTGGGGAATTTCATCTAAATATAAATCTGGTTCACTCAACCCAAAATACTTAATTTGTTTAGGGATTTCGGCATGTACTAGCTGCTGTCCCAAATGAGTCAAGGCTGGATCATCGCCGTTAGAGATTAACGTTGTGCCCGCTGGCAATGCTGCAATAGTCTTCGCCCACTTATAGACAATGGTATCCACCTCGCCATATCGATCGAGCTGATCCCGAAACAGGTTGAGGGTCATAATGAACTTGGGTTTCAGCTCTGGCAACACCAACGGGATCACGTTTTCATCGACTTCTAGAATGCCAAAGTCTGCTTTTAAGATGCCGGTAAGACTGGTTCGTTCGAGCAAAGTGGTGATTAAACCATTTACTAAATTGGCTCCAGCTTCGTTATGTACCACCGTCCAGCCATCTTTTTCTAACATCGCTCGTAAAAGCAGTGAGGTGGTGGTCTTACCATTGGTGCCTGCTACTACAATCACCCCATGTTTGATTTGCTGGGAGAGCAAGCTCAAAATGCGAGGGTGCAAATTTTTGGCAATGGTACCGGGCAGCACGCTGGCCGCCCCTAACTTTAAGGTGCGAATGCTGGCTGTGATTGCCTTGGCGGCAAATACTGCTGCCCCTAACCGGACTCGATCGATCAGACTGATGTTGGCCATGCACCCTCAAAAAAACTACCCGCTTCTGGGTCAAACATTATATCCTAGCTGCGTCACACCACAGTAAGTCTAAGGTGGATCTAGGGCAAGATATTGGTTTATCTGTGATTAATTGGCACAAAAAAATAATTTATAGAAAGATTCCTGCTGGACTCTGTACAAGCAAGGTCATGGAATATACAGAAAATCGAGCAGGGGTTATGGTGCCATAGAGGCAAGATCTGCCATTGATTCTATGACACCGACTGGGCATCGTTTTTGAGACTTTATTAATAAGAGCTAAAACAATGCTTTCCCCGTTGCTCGATTACTTTTAAAGACGATCAATAATCATCCTTAATTCAAGACATTGTTTAATCTTCAGTATCTTTGGAGATCGCTTTTAGATGAATGTGCTTATAGCCGAGTTTGATTTCAAACTCGTCACCAGGAGATAAGTTCAGGGCTTTGGTATAAGCTGAACCGATTAAT
>JANOXZ010000745.1:0-2038 GCA_031418695.1 Synechococcales cyanobacterium VAR_35_metabat_10 | reverse complement strand
CGGGTGCAAGTCCCTGTGCCGCGCCGCGTCGTTCACGTGATTGCCGCGTGCCCCGGCGCGAAACTTCTGCTTCAGTGGGGTTCGGGAAACGCCTTTCACCAGACCATCAGTGTCTCGGACGGGCGTGCGGGGGAGACCAGGCACGTGACGCCAGACAAGATCACCGACAAATCGCCCTATGGCCTGCTGCTGCTGCTCACGGTCATCAATGCGTTGAATTTCGTCGACCGCAACCTGCTGGCCAGTTTCGCCAACTTCCTGAAGCCTGAACTTGGCCTGACCGACACCCAGTTCGGCTTGCTGACCGGGCTGGTGTTCCTGGTGTTCTACGCGGTGGCGGGCCTGTTCATGGGCATGCTGGCAGACCTCACCAACCGGCCCCGCCTGATCGCAGGTGCAATTGCGATCTGGAGCCTGCTGACCGCGGTGTCAGGCGCTGCGCGTGGGTTCATCTCGCTGGCGATCCCGCGCGCGCTGATCGGCGTGGGTGAGTCGGCGCTGACGCCCACCGCCATGTCGCTGCTGGCCGACCGGTTCCCCAGCGCGCGGATGGGTCTGGCCGCCGGGTTCTACTACATGGGCGTGCCGATCGGGGCAGGTGCCAGCCTGCTGGTGGCGGGTTATCTGGGTCCCGCAATCGGCTGGCGAAACTGCTTCTACATCCTGGGGGCCATCGGGATGGTGATGGCCGCTACCATGCTGTTCGTCCGTGAACCGCGCCCCAAGCGCGCAGCGCACCTGCCCAAGGGGCCTGGCTTTGCCGTTCAGCTTAAAGCCCTGCGCGCGACGCTGAAGCAATCTCCGGCACTGGTCGCCACCATGTGCGGCGGCGTGGCGCTGCACTTCGCGGTCGGGGCGGCCCAGTTCGACCAGCTCTGGTTCGTCAGCGAGCGTGGCTACGAGCGCGCGCACATCGCCCAGGTGGCGGGTTTCGTAACCGTGGCCATGGGGATCGCCGGCAACCTGTTCGGCGGCTTCATCGGCGACTGGTGGCAACGCCACATGAAATCCGGCCGCCCGATGCTGCTGTTCTGGCTGATGCTGGTGCTGGTGCCGATGTCGCTGCTCTACCGAATCGTGCCGGCGGGAACGCCCCTGTTCTATGTCGGCATGGGCTTCGGCGTGTTTCAGCTGGCGGCCTTCTACGGCCCGACATTCTCGACCGTACAGGAACTGTCGCCGCCGGGAGCACGCGCCACGGTCACGGCGTTCTATATCCTGTGCCTGAACGTCATCGGCCTAGGAATCGGGATCACGCTCGGCGGCGTAGCGGTGGATATATTCCGCACAGCTGGCGTCGCCCATCCCTACACGGCCTCGCTTCTGGTGTTTACGTCGACCTCGGCTCTGGCCATCCCGGCGTTCTTCCTGGCGGGACGGTGGTCCAAGCGCGATGTCGCCCGGATCGCGGCGGGGTAGGCTTCGACGGACCCCCCACTTGCCCCGCCGCCCCCGATCCGCCATATGCCGCAGCGGAGATCGGCGGCGGGCGGACGCCTCGCCAACCTGGTCAGGGCCGGAAGGCAGCAGCCACAACGAGTTTCGCTCCGGGTCGTCGTTCGGTCTCCACCCACCTTCCACAGCTTAATCAGGCTTTGCGCTTTGCCGGGACGTGGCCGTCCCGCTAGATGGCGTCTATGGGCGACGAAGACTTTCCCCGCGACGACCTTGAGCCGCCTGAGCGTGACCCGAACACGGGCGACATGTTCGGCGACGCACCTGTCGTTGCGCCGCCGCCGCCCACCATGGACAGCTCCGCCTACACCGTCATCGCCCGGAAATACCGGCCCCAGACCTTTGACGACCTCTATGGCCAGGAGGCGATGGTCCGCACCCTGCGCAACGCCTTCTCATCGGGCCGCATCGCACATGCCTTCATGCTGACCGGCGTGCGCGGCGTCGGCAAGACCACCACGGCGCGGCTGCTGGCCCGGGCGCTGAACTTCCAGACCGCCACGGTCGATACGCCCACCCTCGACTTCCACGAGGAAGGCATTCACTGCCGCTCGATCATCGAGGGGCGGCACATGGACGTGCT
>JANOXZ010000744.1:0-4333 GCA_031418695.1 Synechococcales cyanobacterium VAR_35_metabat_10 | reverse complement strand
GCAAGGTTTGATCTTGCTACCTCACTTGGCTAGCCAAGGTTGGGGTGTTGGTCCTGGCGGCGAAGTGATCGATATTTTCCCTTACTTCGTAGTTGGTGTACTGCACTTAATTTCTTCGGCTGTCTTAGGTGTGGGTGGTTTATACCACGCACTTCGTGGACCTGACACCTTAGAAGAGTATTCTTCTTTCTTCGGCTACGACTGGCGCGACAAAGACAAGATGACCAGCATTTTGGGCTTCCACCTGTGTATTTTGGGTGTGGGCGCTTTGTTGTTGGTTATTAAAGCCATGTTTGTTGGTGGTTTATACGATACTTGGGCACCAGGTGGTGGTGATGTACGTTTGGTTACTAACCCCACAATTAACCCTGTAATCATTTTTGGTTATTTACTGAAGGCTCCTTTCGGTGGCGAAGGCTGGATTATCAGCGTTAACAATCTGGAAGATATCGTTGGTGGCCACATCTGGGTGGGCTTCATCTGCATCGCTGGTGGTGTATGGCACATTCTGACCAAGCCTTTCGGCTGGGCGCGTCGCGCTTTGATCTGGTCTGGTGAGGCTTACCTTTCCTACAGCTTGGGTGCTCTATCTTTGATGGGCTTCGTAGCTTCGATCATGGTTTGGTACAACAACACTGCTTACCCTAGCGAATTCTTCGGCCCTACTGGTCCTGAAGCTTCTCAGGCTCAAGCGTTGACTTTCTTGGTACGTGACCAAAGACTGGGTGCAAACATTGCAACTGCTCAAGGTCCTACTGGTTTGGGTAAATACCTAATGCGTTCTCCTTCGGGCGAAATCATTTTTGGTGGTGAAACCATGCGTTTCTGGGATTTCCAAGGTCCTTGGTTAGAGCCTCTCCGTGGTCCTAACGGTTTGGATTTAAACAAGGTTAAGAATGATATTCAACCTTGGCAAGCTCGGCGGGCGGCAGAATACATGACTCACGCTCCTTTAGGTTCTTTGAACTCAGTGGGTGGAGTTATTACTGAAAGCAACGCTTTCAACTATGTATCTCCTCGCGCTTGGTTGGCGACTTCTCACTTCGTGTTTGCGTTCTTCCTGTTTGTGGGTCACTTGTGGCACGCTGGTCGGGCAAGAGCGGCTGTTGCTGGTTTCCAGAATGGTATCGATCGCGAAACTGAGCCAGTACTTTCTATGAATGACATAGATTAATATCTAGTTCTTAGGTAGTTATCAAAAAAGCAGGGGGTTAAGTCCTCCTGCTTTTTTGATAGCCTTTTTGGATGTTTAGACAATTTTTAGGTTGTATGTTGCTGGCACAAAATTGTTAACGTTGATTGATTGACTTATAACTCAAGCCATGTTCACCGGTATAAATCTGAGTAGGCCGGAAAATTCGGTTTTCATCGAGCTGTTCGCGCCAGTGTGCCAACCAGCCAGCAACCCGGGCGATCGCAAACACTGGTGTAAACAAGTCATCAGGAATCCCTAGCTTGCGATAAACCAGGCCAGAGTAGAAGTCTACATTGGGATAGATGCCCTTTTGACCGTAGTATTCTTCCACGACTTTTTCTAGTTCTACTGCAATGTCAAAGTATCTGTCATGGCCAAATTTGGCGAATAGTTCCACGGCTAATTCCTGTAACAGAATGGCGCGGGGGTCTTTGACTTTATAGACACGGTGGCCAAAGCCCACGATTTTTTTCTTTTCAGCCACGCATTTTTCTACGTAGGGGCGCACTTGATCGATCGTGCCAATTTCGGCCAGCATGGTCATTACATCTTCGTTGGCTCCTCCATGTAAGGGACCGGCGAGGGTGCCTACTGCCGAAGCGATGACGGCATAAGGATCGGTGAGGGTTGAGGCTGTGACCATCGCCGAAAAAGTGGAGGCATTAATCGTATGTTCGGCATGGAGAATCAGACAAACATCTAATACTCTGGCTGATAATGGATCTGGCTCTTTTTCGGTGAGCATGTATAAGAAGTTGGCGGCATAACCCAGATCGTCGCGGGGTAATACGGGGTCGTTGCCTTTGCGCATAAGCTGGAAAGCGGCGGCCATGGTGGGTATTTTGGCCAACAGGCGGGTGACGGCTTCCCAAATATAGGTGGGGTCGGTGAGGGCGCGGCGGGAATAAAACAAGCCTAAGGCGGCTGCGGAGGCTTGGAGGGCATCCATGGGGTGGCCGGTTTCGGGGAAGCATTTCATCATGTCTTTGATGCGATACTTGATCCGCCGATGGGAGCAGATTTCGTTTTCAAATTCGGCCAGTTCGACGGCGGTGGGTAGTTTGCCCCAAATCAACAGGTACGAGGTTTCCACGAAGTTACTCTGGCGGGCAAGTGCGTCGATCGGGATGCCGCGATATTCTAATATTCCTTCTTGGCCATTGACATAGCTAATACTCGATTTGGCGACAGGTACGCCTTCTAGTCCGGGTTTGTAATCTTCAGCAGCCATTCTTTTATCCTCGGGATCACACCCTTGCTTTCTTTGCCCCTCATGCCTAAGCATTGCTGGCCTTCCGGACATTTTACCAGATCTCCAGTCCGGCCTCGATCACCTCTGGTGCAACCTGCGGACACATTTGGTCTGAGATCCATCGCATTAAAAAGCATTGGTTGCCCAACATTGTCTCTAGATGCCCAAATCTTGCTGTTGGGTGAAAATCCAGTTGCAAGTTAGGTGAATTTCTCACCGCCTTGTTGACATAGTATATTTGAATTACCAAGGATATCACTAGCATCTGCTTCTTGTAAGTCTGTTAGAATTGTAAAAAATATTACTAGGAAAATCATGAAATCAAACCGTATTTTAAGACAAACAATTGTTGTTGCCACTATCTCTCTAGCTAGTGTCCTTACCCTAAATCAACCATCTTTATCGCAGCAAAGATCATGTTCTATTGCCGATGAAAGCAATGCTGTCTGTGGTAAATTGACGGATGCAAAAAAAGATTTTAGAATCAGTCAATCCAATCAAACCAAAGTAAAAAAACAGTTGGTTGTGACGTTACAGGGGTGTGCAAGGCAGTCTGGAAATATTAAATGTGACTTTTCTATTACTAATAAAATCCCCGGAGAAGATCGAAGATTAGCGATGGACTATAACGGACCGGCTAGTCGCTCTTTTGTCATTGATAGTTCCGGGAAATCGCATCTTTCATCTATGTTAATGTTTGGCGAGAAAATTTCTGAAAACGGTGATTTTGTAAGATTAGTTCCAGATGTCGAATATGCCGCAGCTCTAGTTTTTCCTGATGTAGCTGGATCTAAAGTTCAGGTATTGCGAGTTGGTTTAGGGATAATTGGTGATGCAAACATTACCTTCAATAATGTTCCGATCGCTAATTAATCAAAGATGTTGGGGGCAGCGAAGCTGAATCGATCCCTCCTAAGGCGATTTATCTCAAATAAAATACCAATTATTTTAAAAATTTAGTTGGCTGAGCCGAGTCGTGGGGGGATTTGGTATTTTGTCAGCCCCAGACTCAACAGGGTGTGCAGGGATTTGATGAAATCTTCGGCTGCTAGCTTGCTGTGGGTTGCTGGGTACTTTAATAAAGAAAGACTAAAACGTCGATTGATACTTTCTTAGAGCTGTCCAGTGGTAAAAGATTCTCGCCCTATTTCCATCGAGCAAAAACGTTGGCAAGACCTGGTTGCTGGCCTCGTGATTAGCTTTGAGGTTTTTTGCTGTCTGGTATCTATTACGACCAAAAGTCACTTCATGCTTTTGTTGGGCGTGGGTGGCGCGATCGGGTTTGCACTGTTGTTTTTTAATCGGCAGTTTCGAGAAAAATATCTAGGATATGAGGGTGATGGTAGCCAGCCAGTTGCTAGCACCGCAAAATTTAAAGCCCCTCAGCCTCAAGTAGAACAATCTTTATTATTATGGGCAATGGTGGTTTTGCTGGCTTTCACAGCTTTTATTAGTCTAGATCTAGCCACTCATACAGCTTTTAGCTTTTTGGCTATTCCTTTTGGTATTGCTGGCAGCCTCTGGAGCTATCGTCGTCGCTATTTGACCAAGCATCCCTTAACTTACCTAGTTTCGGCATTGGCGATCATGTTGATCTTGACCTGTCTAGGAAGTGCTTTTTGGGGCCAGACGATCGAAAAAGCCAAGAATTTTTTAGGATCCGATCGAGATCTAGTATTACCACTGGCCGCAGGTTTTTTATTGGTAGCTGTGCAAGTAGCGCGGATGTGGTCACTTTGCTATCAGCGCGGATTAGCTAGCAGTGTGGTTATTAGCACCATGTTGATGGTTAGTACTGTTTTGATTGGCAACAATTTTGGCTTTTTGCTATTACTAGCAATATTTATTGGCTTGCTGATGCCCACTTTAATGTTGTTCTATCGATC
>JANOXZ010000743.1:0-2972 GCA_031418695.1 Synechococcales cyanobacterium VAR_35_metabat_10 | reverse complement strand
GGGCGTGGCCTTGTGCCCGCTCTCTACGTCAACGTCGTCATCTAATGAATTTCAGTGAATCCCCAATAAATATTGAATTTCACAGAGTTACGCTATTCCATGATTAACCGTACATTCAACCAACGACTCAGTTCTTTCCCTAACCACTTGGCCTCATCCTTAGAAAGTCGATGCTCCGCTGCAAATAGATTCACTGTGCCACTATCTAGCTCTAATACCAAAAAACAAGGCGATTTGGCAGGATCTATCCCATCAATATATTTGTAGTCTGTAACTACAACTCGGGTGATATCTTTCACTTTGATCCGGCGAAAAGTCCCCCAGTCAAACCGCATAAACTCTGTACTCATCGCCAAATGGGTGTTATTGATCGATACCGAAGTATCCGAAAAGACCTGTTTACACATTTCTGCTGAGTTCTTAAATGCAGCCCCTACAACCCATAGAGCTAATGGAATCACAAATAGCAAAACAACTGACCAACCAGCAATTAGTCCTCTGGCCTCATCGCCAGTACTCATCAATCGATTGATGTTGATGCCTACCCAAAGATTGAACCCAACCAAAAATAGCGCGATCGCATTCACTACTGTAGTCAGAGCCACCTGATGAACTGCTTCTCTACTGAGTCGCTGTTTACGGGGCACCACAACATCTAATTGTTCACCGCTTTTACGGAGTTTAATTTTAGTCTTAGGTGGTTTAGCCATGAGTCTAAAGATTTTTTTGAAGTTGATTAGCTAGAGGAGAATGGGGATCGATCGATAGTCCAGGTAATCTAGAACTACTTTCTCCCCACATGACATAACGGCTATCAGGTGGCAAAGCATCCACACCTTGACTTTCGCTGGTAATCCACAGCAATGGCTCGGTGGGTGGCACAGCGCCACTAGCTCCGATCTCAATTTCGGCTAGGGCTTGCAGCACCGCATGTTGACCTTGCAAAGATCCATGTTGGGAAGTCCAAAAATTAACGGTGAGCTGCTGAGCAGTGGCATAAAAATACAGCGAAGCCGCAGCTACCACTGCCTGCTCAAAAGGCAATTCTGTCCAAGGAGCAACAGCATTCAAACAAATAGTTACAACAGGTGCTGTATGAACAGCTTCCAATTCCCGCACCCGAAATTCACCATATCGAGCACTAGAGCGCCAGTGAATTAGGCGGAGCGGATCGCCCATGCGGTAAGGCCGCAAACTACGAGTAGTGCCATAGGTAGATAGCTGTGCCCGCTGCATCGACTCACTCGGATCGATCGAATTAGGGCTAGCAAAATTATCCACTACCGGGCATTGAGCCAATCGCAAATGCTGAGGATAAACCCACACCTGCGCTGGAGCACGGCGGCTGCGCCGACACCAAAATAATCCTAGCGGCTGACCACTACGTAGTTCTACTTTATCCCAACGATAAACTCCTCGTCGGTTGGTCAAGCAGCGAATCTTAGCAATATAAGTACCTTGAGCTGGGACACGTTCGATCGCCAGAGGCGCAAGCGAAGCTATCGCCAGAGGCGCAAGCGAAGCTATCGGCAGTGGGTCAATTTTTCCTAGAGTTAAATTTGGCGGTAAATGTTCATAGACCTGAAACATGGTCTGAGCTTGCAGGCTTTTATTATGAATCCGCAGCTCGATCGACAATTCATCACCAACGGTGACAGGAGCGAGAGGTAAATGTTCGATGCTCAATGCCTGTAGCGATTTTACGGGCAAAATGGCAGCAATAGCAGCCAAAACTAACCCGATCGCGCTCAATACATATAGCCAGCCCGTCATGGTGTTGGTGGCTGCCATAAAGAGTCCGATCGAAATAGCTAAAACTACCCAGCCTGCATAGGCCGGGGCAATCCAGCGTTGCTCAAGGGTGTTTGTCCACTGTTCGTTCACAAGTTTTTCCTAGCCCTGTTTGGGGATGCTTAGTTTCTAGAGTACCCAAGTGGATGTTGTATCTTTCATTCCAATGACTCTGAAACCATCTAAGTAATTGCTCGGTAATTGTCTAGAAAGCGGTAGATCTCGATCGGAATTTGGGGAAACTAAAAATGCCAGCTTTCCATTTTGATCTCATCGCGCCGGTACCACCGGTAGCCCCCAACATGTCTGTATATCCCATTGTTAAACTGCCCCGCCATGTTAAAAAAGCATATCAAGCAGATCTGGCACTGCCGGTTTTTGAGTCGCAGCCCTGGTTACAAAATCCTGGTCAACCACCCGTCCGTTTTAACTTTTGGGTTTTGGGTATAGAGGCTTTTTTTGTCGTAATAGTAGGAGCGATAGCTAACTATTTGATGGGTTTATTGGTAGGGGGTGCCATGCTGGTGAGCGGAGTGCTATTTATATTGGCACATGTAGGTGGAATGCAGGCTAGCTATAAAAGCCGCTGGTACGAATATCATCAACAAATGGATCGGTTTCGGCGACAACAATGGGAAACTGATTTCGATCGCACTCGCAGTGAAAGATTGCAAACTGAGGAAGGTGTATCTAGCTATCGTCGGCAGCGGGTAGCCGAGATTTTGGCCAGAACTATGACTCCCCATGTAAATGAGGAAGAATTAGCAAGTTTGCCCACAGCTTTTATGACTACTTTGTCTCGCTGGTTTCCTGATAAAATTTATGGAGGCATTGGTTCGGGACTCATGCTGATTGATGAACATTCTCGGTTACATATTAGTATTGCGATCGACTCTGTACCACAGCGAGTTGCTGGTGTAGCAGTAGGGAGTTTTTTGGAAGATGATCACCATCTCAATCAGGGCTGGGTGGTTGTAAGGTTTAGTGCCGATCAAGTACGCAATACACCAGATAGCTGCTGCAAAACCCTGGCCGAGATCGGCGCAGAGTTGCTGCAAAATCCAGCATGGTTAGAGCCTTTTGCTGAAGTCTACGATCTATGGCAGGTGCCAGAAGCTATGGCTGCTCAACAAGTGGCCTAGTGGATGCTTCTTGTTGGGCAAACTTTTGGGTTAAAATTG
>JANOXZ010000742.1:0-7947 GCA_031418695.1 Synechococcales cyanobacterium VAR_35_metabat_10 | reverse complement strand
AAATCAGGAAAGTCCTGGCTGGCATAGGTACGCTCCCACTGACTGCTTCGCCAGTCTTCGATCGGGGCAAGACGCAGGCGGGTGCTAGTCCCACCGATATCTCCGGCTAACAATAACTTCATAAAAATGCTTTAGCTTGCTCAGCTACTTGAGGATCAGCATCATTGGCCAGTTGTTTGAGCAATCCTTGGGCTTGCTCACCACCAATTTTACCCAAAGCTTCAGCCACCCGAAAACGAATTTGAGTATCGGGTTCGGCGATTACTTTAGCCAATAAGTTTACACCTGCGGGGTCACACATATCACCGATCGCCTGTACAGTAGTCATTCTGATCAGCTCTACATCAGATTCCAAAGCTTCAACAAACAAAGGCATCGCCCGGGGGTCTTCCATAGAACCCAAAGCAGCCACAATGCTCAGCTTCAACAACCATTCTTCGGTTTCATGATAAAGAAGAATCAATTCGGGCAGCGATTCAGTTAGCTTCAAACCACCCAAAGCATCAGCCGCTGCTGCTTTCACATCGTATTCAGCATCTTGTAGACATTTCCGCAAAATCTCTAGACTCTTGACCAAATCTACATCTCCAAGAGTATCCATCAAGCTTACAGCCGCGTAGCGCACCCGAGTATTTTTGTCTTGGATGGGTGCTTGGACTAGCTTGTAAGCGATCGATTTATCTAGTTCCCGGAGTTGATTAACTCCTCTAATGCGATCGCCATGGCTTTCGGAAGATAGCAATGCACTAACTGATTCTGGTGTGATAGTCATAGAGCTGCGCGGTACTGAACAAGATCCATGTTACGACCAGGATCTACCCCAACACCAAAATAAATTAATATGATGTTTCACTTTTACATAATGAATTTGAAATCTCGCACCATCCCCGTCGCTTTGGCCTGCTTGCGGGTAAATTCGCCCACCGAAGGATTCCCCATGGGATCGTGAACTCCAGCCACTCTTTGCCATAACTCTTGGGCGGCTATCTCCACAAAATACTGAGCTGCTCCACCGCCATCTGGCCGGTGATATCGTTTGACCCGATACCACTCCGCTTGATCACACTCCATACACCAGAATTTCTCTAGCCATTCTCCAGGGATAGAGATGGTGGTGTGTTCATTCATAAGCATGTTGGCCAAACCCCGATCGAACCCGGCCTGCTGCAAATGCTCTACTCGATCGCCAAAAATAGAATGCTTAGAACTGACACTATCCATCTGGCAACCGTGCATCGGACAAAATATCTGTCGCCGCTTCGATCGGTTACGATTGCGTTTAGGTCGATGCTCTTGCAGAGACACTTCGTGAACGCCTTTGATACAAGTAGAGATATTGCTGGTGGAGCCTTTCTCGGCGGAAATCGTCATGATGTATTACCAAAATTACCAACACCTGTTGTTTCAGAGTTGATTTTCGGATAATCATTCCAATAAGTCAAACGCTATTTTACGGGTTTTGAACAAAAAATAATCCCCTATCAAAAATGTAGGGGATTTGTTTAAGTAATTATCAAGTTGCTAACAACTTAATTCGACTTAAGCCCAATGAATTAAACCCAACTCATGTGGATTACTCAAATGAGGGTGATTTGGTAATACTCTCACCGAGAAACCTTGTAAACCACTAGCTTCGTAGCTAATATTGCCGGTATAGACAGTTTCACCATTAGTGGTTTCGGTGCTGTTCATCACCACAGTCTTGGCATTTATAATTTTGCCATCGTGACTATCGATCGAACCTTGGTAAACCTCGACTCGTACATCGCTAGGTTGCAGTTTGCCCAAGTGAATATTGGCTTTCACTTCGACCGACTGATTGACACCCAACTGATCAGGAGCCGCAGCATCAACCTGTTTGATTTTGATGTTATACCAGTTTTCAAAAATCCTTTCCTTCCAATGCGCCAAGTCTTTACCATTTTGGTAACTATTGCCTACCATAACTACCTGCCGTTGATGAGCCGGTACATAGCCTTGGTCAGCATAGTCTCTCAGCATCCGGGCAGTGTTAAAGCGCGGTGCATTCAGACAAATGGAGTCTTTCATTTTGGCCACCCAGCGACGAGGAATGCCTTCGCTGTCGCGATCGTAGAACATGGGGACGACTTCTTTTTCTAACAAGTCATAAAAAGCGTTGGCTTCCACGTTGTCTTGGTAGGTTTCGTCGTCGTAAATTTCGCCATGTCCGATCGGCCAGCCAGTTCGCACATAATCGGCTTCATCCCACCAGCCATCTAAGATGCTGACGTTAGGTAGACCGTTCATGGAGGCTTTCATCCCACTAGTGCCCGAAGCTTCGCGGGGGCGACGGGGAGTGTTCAACCAAATGTCACAGCCCGAAACCATCAGCCGCGATACATAGATGTCGTAATCGGGGACGAACACCACAGAGTTCATCCCTTCAGAGCGAGTGAACTGCACGATGTCGCGGATCAGCTCTTTACCAGGGATGTCTTTGGGGTGAGCCTTGCCAGCGATTACAAACTGTACCCGACGCTCTTTGTTGCCAGTTAATAGCTTTTTAATCCGATCCAAGTCTCGTAAGAACAAGGTGGCGCGTTTGTAGGTGGCAAACCGGCGGGCAAAACCAATGGTAAACACGCCAGGATCTAGGGAATTCTGCACATGCTGCATTTCGGCACCAGCGGCTCCCCGTTCTTTCAGATGACTAATAATCCGATCGCGGGCAAAGACTACCATCTCCGATCGACAGTGTTCGTGGTTGCGCCATAGCTCTTCGTCGGGGATCGTTTGGACTTTTTGCCACAAGTGATCATCGGCGGGCTTTTCCGCCCAGTCGTCACCCAGGTATCGATCGAACAGTTCTTGGTTGCTCTTAGCAACGCAGCTCCGAGCGTGAACACCATTGGTAATCGCAGTAATCGGGATTTCTGACAAAGGCACGTTTGGCCACATGTTTTGGAACATTTCCCGAGAAACAGCTCCGTGGAGCTGAGCAACTCCGTTCACAAAACTGGCGTTTTTCATGGCTAAGGCTGCCATGCTAAAGGGCGAGTCTAGATCGCCGGTATTTTCTCGACCCAACCCTAAGAATTCTTCTCTGCCCAAACCGTAGGATTTGGCATAGTGACCCACGTAGTACATGGCCTTATCGGGTGGGAATAGGTCAAACCCAGCACTTACGGGGGTGTGGGTGGTGAAGATCTGGCTGGACATGGCCACTTGTTTGGCTTCAGCAAAGGTGAGTTTTTCTTGCTGCATCAAGACTCGTAGTCTTTCCAAAATCAAGAAGCCGGAGTGGCCTTCGTTCATGTGATAGACGGTGGGTGCATAACCCAAAGCTTGTAGGGCGCGGAAACCCCCGACCCCCAACATGATTTCTTGATGAATGCGGGTATCTAAGTCGCCACCATACAGGGCATCGGTGATGTCTTGGTCGTAAGGGCTGTTTGGTTCGATGTTGGTGTCGAGCAAGAATAAGGGCACGGTGCCTACTTGCACCCGCCAGACTCGGGCATAAACTAAGCGGTTGGGGTATTCTACGGCGATGCGTAGCTCCGTGCCATCGGGCTTACGTTCTAGCTCCAAGGGCATGTTGTAGAAGTCGTTGAGGGGGTAGCGTTCTTGCTGCCAACCATCGGCTCCTAGGTATTGGGCGAAGTAGCCCTGCTGATATAGCAGGCCGATCCCCACCAAGGGTATCCCCAGGTCACTGGCGGATTTGAGGTGATCTCCGGCCAATACGCCGAGACCGCCGGAGTAGATTGGTAAACAGTCTACTAAGCCGAATTCGGCGCAGAAGTAGGCGAAGCAGGGTTTGGCTTCGGGGCTTGCATTTCCATGGTGCTTTTTGTACCAGTCGCGGCTTTGTTGGTAGTCGGTGAGGGCGGCGGTGGCGCGCTCCATGTGTGCAATGAAGCCGTCGTCGTTGGCAACTTCTTGTAGACGGGTCTGGCTGACTTGGGCGATTGTGGCGACTGGGTTGTGTCGGGTGGTTTCCCAGAGGTCTCGATCGAGGCGACGAAATAGATCTTTGATCTCGATGTTCCAGTCCCAGTAAAGGTTATAGGCTAGTTTTTGCAGGGGCGCTAGCTGGGATGGTAGGGATGGTGATACGTTGAAGGTGCGGATTGGCTGCATGGTGGCTACTCTAATGATTGAATATCCTCTCGGCACTATTTTGCCTGAGATCCCCGCAAAAAGCCACTTTTTCTATATTCCCTTCACATTTAAACTTTTTTGGCAGTCGAAGTTAAGGGGCGATCGACGATAACTAAAGCTGTTCTGAACAGCCATAATCTATCTGATACTACTCGACTACGAAGAAAGTGAATTTTGTAACATAATATTGAGAGTTACACCAAGTTGATCGCAATAACGGTTAGGCTGGACTGATTCGGCCGTTAACTATTGAAGTAGCAAAAGGTTATTTATGAGTTACAACGTTCAAACAAACAATATTTTCTAGTTCTTGATTAGGGTGTAGTTCGGAAGTTGTTGGTGTGCTAGATCTAGTTGAATCATATGCACAATAAAAATGCTATTGAAATGTAACTGAGGTTTAAACATAGAGCCACGGAATAAAGCTGTAATCTTTTGTAAAAGTTAGGAGTCGAATGATGCAAGATCTTATAAAAAAGCTACTTGAAGAGATTCCAAAATACATGGGACATTTTGTCCAATGTCTTGTAGATCCTAAAGAGTTTTTCAAGGAACAACTTGTAACAGAAAATAATCGTGAAATCGTCGAGAAAAGTCTGAGTTTTGTTATTTTATCTTCTCTAATCGCTTTTATCCTTTCAAAAGTTTTTCCAACCACTCTTCTTTATAATTCAGGAGTAGGAGGCTTGACTAAAGTATTAGAAGACAACAATCACTTTATTCGATTTGTGGTTGGTATTCTGTCGAGTTCATTCCAGTTGCTAGCGCTTGCCACAGTAATCTATTTGGCGTGGAGAATAGTTGGACAGCCATTAAATTTCCAACAATGCTTTGGTTTTGTTGCATTCTTAGCCAGCATAGTAATTATTTTAGGGGTCTTTATTCAGGCAATTCCCAGCCTTGCTCAAGTCGATCCAGTTGTTGCTAGAAGTTTGATAAAAATCGAGACTGATGCAAAACAGTTGCAACCATTGCTCGAATCCATGTTGTGTAAGATTGATCTCAATACGGGTATCATAGGTGATGGTACAAAAAACTCTATCGAGTTTTTTGTAGGAAGAATATATGCTCAAAAATTTCAAGAGACTTGGTCTATTATTTCTGAAAGACCCGTTTACAAAATTGCAACCGGGTTACAAAATCTATCTAAAATAGCATTGTTCATTTGGGTTATCCGTTCTTGGTTTGCTTTTGGTAAAATTCAAGGGGCATCTTCCTTCAAAATTATTATTAGTTTAATTGTTACAATAATTGGCTTTGTATTTCTTCTTCTAATTAATACGATGATTGAAATGAGCGCATTTGTAATGCAAGTTTATCGGAAATGCTAGTGATTCAGTGCAGGGTGGGTGTCGCCAACAATCTAGTAGTCTGAGGCTTAAGTTTAGCTCCCATCAGGAATCCGAGGAGTGAGCGGAGTCGAACCCCGATCAATGGTACCTAGACTTAGGCTATTCAGTACTAGGATATAGATGATTACATTGTCCCCTATTTATATATGTTGCCTGCTAATTTCGATCCAGCACCATCAGTAGTTATTACAACTATTTGCAAAAGTGAAGATCTCATTAAAGTTGCGGTCGAGATCGATTATCTAGAAATACAGGGAAGTCCTAAAAATCTGGAAATATTTGCAAGATTGGTTTAATTATGAAGACGACACAGCTCATTATCACTGCCATTTTGAGTATTATCCAGGAAGCGATTTGATTCACCCAAATTCTTTGCCATTGGTCATCTCAGTACAATCTTGAAGGCGATCAACTTCGGTGAATTGAAAACAGCAAAATGTCTGATATTTTTGGGACAAAGCCAAGATTCAGCATAATTTCCAGATTATAATGGATATGTACGATTAAAATGAGGTCAAACTGATGACAGTACGACAGCCCAGATATAGCAAAGAAGAATTTGCCCAGCGAGGAGATGCACTTTATGAGTCACAGATCTGATCGGAAGTCGAAGAAGGTAATCATGGCAAGATTGTATCGATCGACATCGAAACCGGAGCCTTTGAGGTAGCAGATGACATACTGCCCGCTACCAATCGCCTATTTGAGCGTGTTCCAGAGGCCCAACCCTGGATAGTTTGCATCGGGCATCGAGCTGTTGATCGCTTTGGTTCACGCAGCTTCAAAAAAACAGTATGATTCACGGCGTAGTAAGTAGAAACCGTGACAGAAAAGCAAGATTACCATTATATTGACTACGAAACAGCCGTCAAATATCTGGATAAAAGAACTGGGGAAACATCTTTGAAACAGCTTCAGGCCACAAAGCAGAAGATCAATGAACAACTAGGCGATCGATAGAACCTTGATGACAAGTAATGAATAAAGTCATGAAAATATTGAGCAACGAAGATCTCGAAAATTCCCATGTTGTCGCCAACTCTACCATGAATCGCCAAAGAGCTTGCCTGGGGACTAATAGTTATGCCAAAGAACTTTTATTGAATCCGATCGAGTTTCTGCAATCTCGCCTTGACTCACAGCAGCATGTGGCATGGCTAGATCTTTGCTGTGGTACCGGGAGAGCTTTGATTGATGCCGCCCAGATCCTGTTGCCCCAGCGGGGTGAAGTAGACCTGAGAATAGTAGGTATAGATTTGGTGCCAATGTTTTATGCTTATCCGGCAGAGCTAGACTTCCTGAGCTTAAAATCAACATCTGTCTTCGACTGGGAACCAGACTACGCCTTCGATTTAATTACCTGTGTTCATGGGCTGCACTACATTGGCGACAAACTCCATTTTCTGCAACAAGCAACCTCTTGGCTAAAAGACAGTGGGATTTTCTTGACGCACTTAGATCCTGTCAATTTGAAATTCGAGAATGGGGAGGTGGCGGGGAATCAAATGATCAGAGAGTTGCAGAAACAGGGATTAAACTACAATAAACGCAAACATTTACTTTCCTGTCAGGGCAAAAAGGAGATTCGATCGCACTACAAATATATTGGTGCAGATGATCGAGCCGGTGCCAATTACACCAATCAAGAGGTGGTAGATTCATATTATTGCTGTTAATTTTTCCAAATAAAAGCTGCCTGTGAAACTTTCGATCGTATAATGGAGGCTCTGTGAAAGCAAAATGATTTAGCCCAAAAAATATAATGTTGTACCCGATACGTTCCGATCAGTTTGGCAACCTGCAAGTAGTTGTTGAAATGAAAGGCTTCAATCCACCCAAGATTTTGGTTAATGGCCAGCTCGCTCTCCCAGGAAAAGATAAAAATCAATTTATCGTGAAAAGTGAAAGTGGCATTGAGACAATCATAGATCTAAAAGCCACTAGCCTCTTTGATATCTTACCGACAGTAGAACTAAATGGTAGTCCAGTGAGAATAGCGAAACCATTAGCTTGGTATGATTGTGTAGTAATCGCATTACCATTGATTTTGGTCGGCATTGGTGGTGCGATCGGCGGCATGGTTGGTGCTGTTGCCGTCACATTTACTCGTAGTGTGATGAGATCAAACCTAAATCCGGTGATCCGCTATGCGGCCTCAATTGGTGTGACATTCATCGCTGTAATTGTCTGGCTTATGTTAGCGTTGATGATTCGTAAGGCAATGGGTTTATAGAAATTGCAGATCGCCTTAAGGTTAACTACAATCGGGAAGATACTGTCGGAGATAAACTACCAATAACTTTTTTGTTTCGGTTAAGACTTGTTGCTGGAAGTTCTGATCGCCCGACAGCGAAAGAATCTCTAACATACTGGCTACTTCTACGCTAATAGTAGCCAATAACTCTCGTTGCTCTGCCGTCAAAGCCGGATTACGGACTGCAAAGAAAACAGCGATCTGTTGAGCGATCTC
>JANOXZ010000741.1:0-6127 GCA_031418695.1 Synechococcales cyanobacterium VAR_35_metabat_10 | reverse complement strand
TCACAAAGTTATAGATACCACCCTTGCCGTTTTCGTCACCAGCAAACCAGTTTTGAACAGTGGAGTACTTAATATCGGCATCATCCAAAGCCACCAATTCCACTACTGCCGCGTGGAGCTGATTGGTATCAAAAGCAGGTGCAGTACAACCTTCCAAATAAGTAACGCTGGCACCTTTCTCGGCAATGATCAGCGTCCGCTCAAACTGACCACTATCACCGCTGTTAATCCGGAAATAAGTGGATAAGTCCATCGGACACTTCACGCCTTCAGGAATGTAGACAAACGAGCCATCGCTGAACACTGCCGAGTTCAACGCTGCAAAATAGTTATCCCCGATCGGCACCACACTACCCAAGTACTTTTCAATAATGTGTGAATACTCATGTAGAGCTTCAGAGATCGAACAGAAAACCACGCCTACCTTGGCTAGCTTGTCTTTAAAAGTGGTGGCGATCGACACACTGTCAAACACGGCATCTACTGCCACATTCGCTAATCTCTTCTGTTCATTCAAAGAGATTCCTAGCTTCTCGAAAGTCTCTAACAAGATTGGATCTACTTCATCTAAGCTGCCCAACTTTTTCTTGGCTTGCTTAGGAGCCGAGTAGTAAATGATTTGTTGATAATCGATCGGTGGATATTCCACATGAGGCCAAGTTGGCTCGGTCATGGTCAACCACTTCTTATAAGCCCGCAACCGGAAGTTCAACATGAATTCTGGTTCTTCTTTCTTCGACGAAATCAAGCGCACGGTGTCTTCGGTCAGACCGCGCGGGATTTTATCAGCTTCGATATCGGTGACGAAACCGTACTTGTAGGGCTGGTTGATGACGTTTTGAACTGAAGAACTCATGGCAGTGAGGTAATGGTGAGGATGGACTTGATCTATACTAAAGCAACTAGGTCGTTGTTAAAGTGAATTATAGTCTACTTTAACAACCTGTGTGTTGTCAAAGTAAAGTCGCCGGAAATTCATGATTACCGAAAATTCCACCAAGCAAGACATGCTGCTATACCTATTAAAACAGGGACAGGCTACTGCTCAGGACTTGGCTAAAGAGCTAACCATCAGTCCCCAGGCCACTCGTCGCCATTTAAAAGATCTGCAAGCCGAGGGGTTGGTGGTGTTTCAATCAGTGGCTGGAGGCATGGGGCGACCACAGTACATTTATCAACTCAGCCCTAAGGGCAAAGAGCAATTCCCTAACCAGTATGACCAGTTTGTGATCTCGTTTTTAGATACATTGGTACACAATTTGGGCTATGACCAAGCCAGCGCTATTTTGGAGCAACACTGGCAGCGTAAATCTTTGGAGTACCGGGTACAGTTGGGTAATGGTAGTTTGCCTGATCGAGTAGCTAAACTAGTAGAGCTACGCCGTCAGGAAGGCTATATGGCCGAGTTTCATTCGATCGATGACACCAGCAATAAGTTTATTCTTACTGAACATAACTGCGCGATCGCCCAGGTAGCTAATTCTTTCCCAACAGTCTGCGGCCATGAGCTAGAGATGTTTGAGACGGCGCTATCTGACTGTCAGGTAGAGCGCACGCACTGGATCAATGATGGTGAACATCGCTGTGGATATTTGATTTCAGCGATTTCGTAAAGGAGGAGTTATGCTATATAGCAGTTTCACGTTAAAAGAAGTCAAGAAAGTTTTTGGCATCACATTGGCAAATAGTCAATTTAGCCAGTCAGCAACTCCAATTACTCCAAACAACTGGTTAAACGATCTGCTTCAATAATCGATACCGTTAGCAATAACCTTAAGTACAGATAAAGCTCGCTCAGAATTTATTGTCGCGCCGTTGTTGTTTAAATTGACGAATGGTTGCAGCTCAGAGGTTTAATAAGGAGGCAGGGGGGGCGATCGAGAATATTTATGGTGGAGTGACGACCGGTACACAATGGCAATTTTTGAAGCTAACAGGACATGAGCTAAATATTGACATGACTGAATATGCTTTGACCCCACTCGATTGGATCCTTGGTATCTTGCATTGGATGGTCAATCATCCTT
The DNA here is from genome assembly GCA_031418695.1 of Synechococcales cyanobacterium VAR_35_metabat_10. GTDB lineage: Bacteria > Cyanobacteriota > Cyanobacteriia > Cyanobacteriales > Chamaesiphonaceae > JAAFHZ01. Next base: position 4,100 of record JANOXZ010000741.1, on the reverse strand, counting down.
AATCGTTCATAAAACATATTTCTCTGTAGAACTAGATCTGTCAACTCAAGGTATTTGTTATTGGACTATATATTTTTATCTAGTTGTCAGCGTAGCTCAGAAGCATTTTTGCTAAAAGATTTTTCTAGTAGGCTTGAAAGTTAATACCAAAAGCATTATACAATTTGAAAATCAAAGTTCCAAAACTCTAACAATGGCAAAAAATACAGCGGCAGCAGACAAAGTTTCCAAAGCTAAATCAAAAGAAACCACCCCCACAGAGAAAATTATTCCCCTTACCGGAAAAGCCTTGAAATTAAAACTCAAGGAGTTGTCGGATTTACCAAAAAGTGAAACTGCTAAAGGATGTGGATACTATTCCATAGATAAATCTGGCAAGGTAAAAGTGAATCTCACGAAGTTCTACGATGCGGTGTTGCAGTCTACTGGCATCAATGTGAACGAAGATTCTAAAGTTGATCGAAGAGGGCGTGAAGCCAGCTATAGAGCGACAGTTCATCAAAATGGACAGCTCTTGATTGGGGCTGCCTATACCAAGGAGTTAAACTTATCCCCTGGAGATGAGTTTGAAATCAAAATTGGCTATAAACACATTCATTTGAAAGCGATCGAGAAATAATCTTAATACTTGTGAGAATTCACCGCCATCGAATTTACTAGATGGCGGTTTGAAGGATCACGAAATATTGTGATCCAGATCACAAGTATATGTTCTGATAAAAGCAGCTCAAGTCAGAAGCTGAAAATATTTTGGAAGAGTTGTCAATCAGTTCCTTCGTCATTTACTAGCGTTGATAAAGCCTCTTCTGTGGAAAATAGATTTTCATTTTTTTTGTTGGATATTGATAGGTCTGGTCAAATTACTTGGGAGTTTAGCCGAACTTGCTTTTGGCTTGTAAGTAAATATCTACGTTAATTTCGGTTGCCCCCATTTCTTCGGCGAGTTTTTCGATTTTTTTGCGAGCAGCAGGGCGAACGAAAAAGGGGATTTCTTTCAGTTTGGCTTCGGCTTCAGTAGTCCAGTTCATAATGGTTAAATAGTTCAGGTCTTGCTATGTATTTTAGGGGATCACAAACGATATTGACGGTAGACTTCAGCAGCGGCACGGAATACGATCGAATGTCGATCTACCAAGCTTCTTAAATCTGCCGCATAGCCACCGCCGATCGTATACACCACCGGATAGCCACCTTTAGCACAGGTACTGAGCACCTGCATATCTCGACAGAACAGACCTCGATCGGTCAAGGCCAACTTGCCCAACAGATCACCATTATGAGGATCGACCCCGGCATCGTAGACCACTAAATCTGGCTGAAAATCTTTGAGCAGATCCGGGAGATATCGATCGAGAGTTTGCAAATATTCTCCATCTTCCATCCCCTCTGCTAAGGGCACATCCAAATCGCTCTGTTGTTTGGTTCCAGGAAAATTTACCCCACAGTGCATCGAAAACGTAAACACATTGGGTTCTTGCTGAAAAATTACCGCCGTGCCGTCACCTTGGTGAACATCCAAATCTACAATCAGCACTCGTTGTACCAACCCCTGAGACATCAAAACTTTAGTCGCCGTGGCCAGATCATTGAAAATACAAAACCCCGAACCGTAGTCTGGGAAAGCATGATGAGTACCACCAGCAGAATTACCGGCCATGCCATATTCCAACGCCAGTCTAGCCGCCAAAATTGTGCCGCCCAAAGCAATCTCTGTCCGATGCACCAGCTCTTTGCTCCAAGGTAAACCAATTCTTCGCATCGCTTTGGAATCGATCGAACCATCCCGGTAAGACTGCACATATTCTGGGGTATGCACCAGCTCAATCCAAACCGGGGGTGGCACCACGGGCTGATAAACTCGCTTAGCACTCACTACCCCATCGGCCAGCAACAAATCGTGCAGCATTCCAAACTTGGCCATCGGAAATCTATGCCCCATGGGTAGGGGCGTGACATAGTCGGGATGATAAACCAGCGGTGGAGACATGCAAAAAAGCTTATACTAACTCAAGGAATTATTTATTTACAAATCTACGATGCTCCGACGAATTGCCAAACTTTTAATCATCCTGGCGATCGCCCTTCAGATCACCATCGCCCCCGCTACTGCTGCCAGTTTAAAAGGCCACATTGATACTCTTGATGGCTATAAGTTTTTGTATCCTAATGGTTGGGTAGAAGTGCCAATTAAAAGCGCTGCCGACACCATTTATCATGACTTGATCGAACCAACTGAAAGTGTCAGTGTGGTGATTAGTCAGGTTCCAGGCAACAAGAAATTAGCAGACTTGGGTACTCCGAGTGAAGTTGGCCAAAAGTTAGGTAGTACCGCGATCGCCCCAGCCGGATCTGGCCGCCAAGCAGAGTTAACCAATGCTGAATCTGCCGAGGTACAGGGCAAAACATACTATTACTTAGAATACTTGGTCAAAACTGGCGATCAACAGCGCTATAACTTAGCCAGTGTGGTGGTCAGTCGCGGAAAGTTGTTTACCTGTAATGCTTCTACCACCTCCAGAAGATGGTCACGGATGAAAAGTACTTTAGAAGAAATGATTCATTCCTTCAATGTCGCCTAACCTGCCCCCTTTAGTATTAGCATCCGCATCTGCTGCCCGCCGCCGGATTTTGAAATCCGTCGGCATTGAGCCGATTATCGAAATCAGTGATTTTGATGAAGACAGTATTCAAATCTCCGATCCACAGAAACTGGTAGAAGCATTAGCTTTAGCCAAAGCCAGCACTGTAGCCGATCGATTGCGCTATGACCATTGCATAGTGCTGGGCTGTGATTCGATCTTGTGGTTTGATGGCCAAATTCAAGGCAAGCCGCCCAATGCTCACACCGCGATCGAACGTTGGCAAAAGATGCGCGGATCGAGCGGTGAAATTTATACCGGTCATGCTACGATCGATCTCCAAAAGCAGCGAATTATTGTGCGCTGTGGTATCACCAAAGTCTATTTTGCTCAAGTGACCGATCGGCAGATTGCTGCTTATGTGTCTACTGGGGAGCCGCTGAAATGTGCCGGGGCCTTTGCCTTGGAAGGTGTTGGTGGCATGTTTATCGAAAAAATTGAGGGCTGCCACACTAATGTTATCGGACTGAGTTTGCCATTAGTTCGATCGATGTTTGCAGAACTTGGCTATGAAGTTATCTAACGTAGACAGCGGCTGCTGTTCATTCCTATGAATTTAAATCAAGAATTTCACGAACACCTGCAAGCAGGTCGATTAACAGAGGCGATCTCCTTAGTCATTGGTCAGTTAGTAGAACTAAAAATTACGACCAAAGCCAATTCTGGCCGTCTGCACACTACGGTAGATTTGTTGAACGGCCAAATTACTAATACGGTAGACCCCGCTTTTTTTAGTGACAAGTCTTCGCAGAAATTATTAGAATTCCACACCAACCAAATTACTGCGACTTCTCAGGTAGTGCGTGAGCAACTGCGCAGTTTGCAAGATTTGTTACAGGCTCTGACCCCACCAGAAGTCCCTAGAGAGAACATCAGATTAATTGCTATCACCGCTGGTGAAAGCGATTCTGTACTGAGTTTGGCAAAGCAAGAGATCCAATTAGTAAACTCCTTGGCCACTGCTGTGCCCGCAATTATCAGTGCCCAAAGCAGTGAAACGCTGCCAGTTGATTTGACCGAGACTGTCCCAGCGATTCAATCCCCATCCATAACCGAACAATCCGATGAGATATTAGCCTCTGAGCAGCCCATCTCCCAGCCGGAACCATTGGTTACTACCCCCGGAAATTCACCAATATCCCAGCCAGAATTACAGGTGGCTAAGATTGTTGAACATCCAGCGATATCTCAACCAGCGGTCACTAAAGCTCCTGAGCAGCTCCAGATATCCGAGCCAGAAGAAGATGACGATATCACTGCTGCTGATTTAGAATTATTGTCTGCCAAAACAGCAAAATCTTCGACAAGCGTTAGCGAAGCGTCTTGGTACAAGAATCGATCGGAACGAGTAAAACTGCCGGAAACTTTGCCTATTACCAAACCAGAATCACGGGCAGGCATTGCGAGTGGCTTAGCTGCGGCTTTGGCTCAAACCAGTGCCCTCGATCCAGCGGAAGCCGG
>JANOXZ010000740.1:0-5622 GCA_031418695.1 Synechococcales cyanobacterium VAR_35_metabat_10 | reverse complement strand
CTCAGCAAGTCAGCAGCAGCCGATTCACCCAGATCATTCTGATATAAGAGCTGATAGATTTGATAGCTCTGCTGTTGCAGGTCTACTACGTGGTTCAAAGTCTGGTGCTCTTGGTCTAGAGTAACAAGTTCATCGGGAGCTTCTAAACCAGCAGATTCTAGCTCTTGAACTTCCATCCGCAGAGTTTCTAACCGAAAAGCATGATCTGCTTGTTGTTGCTGGCGTTGAGCTAAATGCTTTTCAGCTTGCTGCCAAGATTGGAATCGCTGGGTGACTTGCAGTCGATCAGCCTCCAAACCCCCGTAGGCATCGAGTAACTGCCGCTGTTGATGGGCGGCAGTGATTTGGCTGGTTTGGCCTTGGCCGGTGATTTCTACTAGGTGCTCACGCAGTTCGTTAAGGACTTGTTTGCTGACTACGGTGCCATTGACCCGCAGCTTCGATCGAATGGTGCCACCAGTGCGACTGATTTCGCGGGTACAAACCAAATGCTCAGCCGCAACGATTTCATTGGCTTGCAGCCAGTCTACTAGGTGCAGCGGTGATTTAAAGGTGCCTTGGACAATGGCGCGACTGGTGCCACTTCTGACCAAGCGGGCGCTGACGGTGCCGCCTAACAGGGCATCGATCGCGTCCAAAATAATCGATTTACCTGCACCGGTTTCGCCGGTCAGCACGTTCAGTCCTCGGGCGAAGTCAATGGTGAGTTCGTCGATCAGGGCAAAGTTGCTGATGTGTAAGGAAAGTAGCATTAGTGAGCTAGTCGGAGCGGCACAAACGATCTATATCATAGTCTCTGAGAGGTATTGTATCTAGCTAGTTTTGGGTCATAATCAATCGAGCCGTCCTCTTCAACAGCAATTTCAGTGAATAGTAACTTTACCTTTCAATGCCATGGCAAATGCAGCCGCACCCACGCTCGGGCTGGTACCTTTGTCACGCCCCATGGCATTGTAGAAACCCCCAGGTTTATGCCAGTGGGCACCCAAGCCACGGTTAAAACCTTGACCTCTGCCCATTTAGCTGATGCCCAGGCACAGATGGTTCTGGCCAATACCTATCACTTACACCTGCGACCAGGTGAGGACATTATTGCAGAGGCTGGTGGCCTGCATAAGTTTATGAATTGGTCGGGGCCAATGTTGACCGATTCTGGTGGGTTTCAGGTGTTTAGTCTGAGCAAGACCCGCAAGATCGAAGAAGAAGGGGTCACTTTCAAGTCGCCGCTGGATGGCCGGATGATTTTTATTTCTCCAGAGAAGTCGATTCAGATTCAGAATGCTCTGGGTGCTGATGTAATTATGGCTTTCGATGAATGTCCGCCCTACCCAGCAACTCGTGAAGAAGTGGTAGCAGCGACCGATCGAACTCAACGCTGGCTAGAGCGCTGTATTTCTGCCCACCAAAGACCTCATGATCAGGCTTTATTTCCGATCGTCCAAGGTGGTGTGCATTTAGATCTGCGGGAAACAGCAGCCAAAGCTTTGAGCCAATATGATATGCCAGGATTTGCGATCGGTGGGGTGAGCGTGGGGGAACCGGCTCCTTTTATTCACAAAATTGTGCGGGCGACTGCGCCGCTGTTGCCTGAAAATAAGCCCCGTTATTTGATGGGAATTGGTACTTATAAGGAAATGGCGATCGCGATCGCCTCGGGGATAGATTTGTTTGACTGTGTTATTCCAACGCGGGTGGCTCGTCATGGGGCGGCTTTTGTGCGGGGAGAGCGCTGGAATTTAAAAAATGCGACGTTTAAGCGCGATTTCACGCCGTTAGATGATAGTTGCCCTTGCTATACTTGCCAGAATTTTAGTCGGGCTTATTTGTGTCATTTGATTCGCTGCAATGAGGTGACAGGGTTTACTTTGCTGGCACTACATAATGTGACGGAGTTAATTCGGTTTACAACTCGGATTCGGGAGGCTATTTTGGCCGATAGATTTGTGGAGGAGTTTGGGGAATGGTTAGAAGAACCAGATCTGAATCATTGAAACTCCTCTACATAAACCTGTCACAAACGGGTCTGAGGCAAGTCGGCGAGAAAATTCTTCTTTCAAGATATCGTGCACGAATAGCTTTTGTGCACGATTAAAACTGTTCACTTTTGGGTATCAATGTGAACTACGTCTGCCTAAGCAGACACTACATAATCAAATAGATCTTGGTAATCACATTTTTTGACCGCATTCTGGGCAGAACTTATGGCTCTCTGGATTTGGGGTATGGCAATTACCACATGTTACCGAAGGCCGATCGAACAATCTTTTGGGTTTAGTTAAGCCCATCATGTCTTCATTGGCTGCACCTGCTGGCACCATAGGGTAACAATCTTCATCGCGACGTACCTTCACATCCAACAATACTGCTCCAGGATGCGCCAGCATTGCTTGTATTGCCCCGACTAAATCAGCAGGCTGATCTACAGTAATGCCCTTGATATTGTAAGCCTGCGCCAACAGCATCAAATCGGGCATAGAAGGAGCCATCTCTGAAGAAGAATAGTTTTCCTTATAGAAAGTCTTTTGCCACTGGCGTACCATCCCTTGCCAACCGTTGTTGATCACCACAATCTTCACTGGCAGTTGGTACTCCATGATGGTACCCAGCTCCTGCAAATTCATTTGGAAGCTCGCATCACCACTAATACAAATTATCTGTTCATTCGGCAAGGCAATCTGTGCCCCGATCGCCGCTGGTACTCCATAGCCCATGGTGCCTAAACCAGCACTAGATAACCAGTGACGCGGGCGATTATTTAAAAACTGTGCCGCCCACATTTGGTGCTGACCGACATCGGTAGTGTAGTAGGCATTAGGAGCCTGTTTCTGACATTGCACAATGGCTTCTTGAGGAGATAGGGAGTCTGGGTAGCTAGGAGCCACTAAGGGGTTATCGGTGCGCCAAGCATTGATCATTTCTAACCAGCGATCGGTTTTGGTTGGTCGATCTTCCAGCTTCAGCTCTTTGACCCGCTCCAAAATACCCGTTAACACCTGCTTCACATCCCCAACGATCGGCACATCGGGAGTACGGTTTTTGCCGACTTCTGCCGGATCAATATCAATATGAATAACTTTGGCATAGGGCGCAAAGCGATCTTGCTTACCCATTACCCGATCATCAAACCTAGCACCCACCGCAATCAACAAGTCACAATCTGTCACCGCCCAATTGGCATAAGCCGTACCGTGCATTCCCAACATCCCGACTGAGAGAGGGTGGTTTTCATCGAATGAGCCTTTACCCATCAAAGTGGTCGTAACCGGCATCTGAAAAGTCTCTGCCAGCCGCTTGATTTCTTCGTGGGCACCAGAAGTGATGGCACCACCGCCCACATATAACAATGGCTGCTTACTGTTAGCAATCAGCTCCACTGCCGGATTAATCTGGCGAGCATTGCCCCGCACCGTGGGACGATACCCAGCTAGCTTAATGCTTTCGGGTTCTACCGGAAAATACTCAAATTCTTCGCTGCCCACGTCTTTAGGAATATCGATCAACACGGGGCCTGGGCGACCGGTGCTGGCAATATGAAACGCTTCGGCGACCACCCGTGCCATATCTTTGGGGTCACGGACTACGTAAGAATGTTTGACGATCGGTAAGGTAATGCCATAAATATCGGTTTCTTGAAAGCCATCGGTGCCAATCATGCTGCGGGGCACTTGGCCAGTGACTACCACCAAAGGAATCGAATCCATCTGAGCGGTGGCAATGCCGGTTACTAAGTTGGTAGCACCAGGGCCAGAGGTGGCAAAACAAACTCCTACCTTACCAGTTGATCGGGCGTAACCATCAGCCGCATGGGCAGCCCCTTGTTCGTGTCTCACCAAAATATGGGTCAGCCAACCAGCATCCTCTGCTCTTTCAATTTCATCATAAATCGGCAAAATCGCCCCGCCGGGATAACCAAAAATATGCTCTACGCCATGGCGGCGGAGGCTGTCCAACAGGGCATAGGCTCCGGTGTGACGATAGTTTGGCACAGGCGGCGTTTTAGCAGCAACAGGGGTGGTGGTGCTGATCGATATTTGGGAAACCACGGATGATCCTCTTGGGGTGGGCTGAGTCTGGTAGAGTGGCAATAATTAGCTGACTATTCTAATACTTTTTTGGGCGTTTGAGCTGAATTGTGGTAACACTTAATACATATTTTAGGAGAGGGGGTGCAATATATTGCGATCTTTTTTCCAAACCCAAAATGTGGTCAGCGATAAAGTAAAAATCATGGCGATCAACACCGCATTCAGACCATATTTGTCAGCGCAAATTCCCGCTAAGGCCAAAGGTAAGCTAAGAGCAATATTGACCACGTTGTTTTCAAAGCCGAAAACCTTGCCCCGCATTGATTCTGGCGTTTTTTCTTGAATCAGAGTCTGCATCGGCACCGCTACTAAAGCAGCTCCAAAACCTAATATTACGCTAATCAACAAAGAAGCCCAGCGAATTTTGAACAACATGTATCCTATCAACACAAAAGGAATCATCGAAAAACCAATCAATGGCAAGGGGCGACTATGTAAACGACTGCCCCATTGACCGAGCAGAGCGGCACCAATTACCAAGCCTACCCCAGTTGCTGAAACCAAAAAGCCAAATTGTTCTGGCTTAAAGCCAATCTCTTTGCCCAAATTAATTGAAAGTACTTGCAGTGCGGCGATCGTGGAGTACAAGATCACAATTTGAATAATGGCATTCAGCACTGGGCGGTTGCTTTGCAGATATCGCAAACCAGCTTGGAGTTCGGGAATTGGGTTAATGCTGCGATTGCGAGCTCCTTCCGCTTGAACTTCTTTAGAATGCATCAGTTGACAACAGAGTGCCGCTAATAGATAACTACCGCCCAGAAACAATACTTTGCCAAGCTCATTAAAATTGGTGCCAATCTGATGCAGCAACGGCTCACCGATCGCAAACCCCACCGTTACAGAACCCAATTGAGTCACTGTAAACATGGCGTTAGCCGTCAACAAGTTCTCTGGCTCTACTACCGAAGGCAAAATGGACTGCTCAGCAGGCGTAAAAAACTGCGTCACTGTGGAGATTGCAAAAATCACTAGTAGCAGTAGCACGAACTGCTTGGGCAGAAAAACAATTAAGGGCACCAAAGCGGCTCGCAGCAGGTTGGAATAGACCATTACCTGTTTTTTGAGATATCGATCGGCGATGATTCCTGCTGCCGCTCCAAAAAAGATGGCTGGTAAAGTATTAGCAATCCAAATCGCCGAACCAGAAGAGCCAGCTAATTCAATGGGTACTAGATAGGTCGGCAGCAGAGAAATTGCCAGCACCATCAAAATCTTGTCGGCCACTTGTGACAAAATTTGCCCCGTCCACAACCACAGAAACGATCGATTTCGCAATAGGGCGTTAAAGCCGTTGGCTGCGACAGGAGTTTTGCTTGGCGTCATAAATGGTAAATGCAGAAAATTCTCTGCTTTAGTCTATCAGTGCTAGAGTTCCCCAACTTACTAAGTTGGAGAACTCTTTTGCATAAACTACTATTCAGTGGGCTTTAGGTTAAAAGGTGCGGGACGAACCTTCACTTGGATATCTTGGCCATTCCGGCGTAGACCCAATACCATTTCTGAACCAACTTGAGATTTTTCTACCTCATTTTGT
>JANOXZ010000739.1:0-7051 GCA_031418695.1 Synechococcales cyanobacterium VAR_35_metabat_10 | reverse complement strand
GCTAAAGCACCACCCGCTAATACCGCGATCGGGATTGGGACACCTTGCAGCGAGAGTAACACGGTACTGTAAGCCCCGATCGCCAGAAACGCTACATGTCCGAAATTAATCAGCCCTGCCACACCCCATTGCAGATTTAAGCCCAAACTAAATAGTGCATATGTAGCTGCAGAAATTGTCAAGAAGACAAAATAAATAACCATTAAATTATAAATTATAAATTAAATTAATAATTTAAAAATACTATCACAACAATACTTTTAGCGACTATCTCTGAGGAACTTTTAATCCCAAATTCCCATGAAAATCTTGTTGAACCTTGTGAGTCAAGCGACGTGAGACTTGAGTCACAATTTGTTTGAGTACTTTGTCGCCCGTCCCTTGAATAAATTTTTGCGGTAGTTTATGGATAAATTTGGGAAACTGAATGTAGACACTTAAATCTAGATCCCACTCCACTCGCGTTCCCAACTTTGTGCCATCTACCGTCTCTACTAGGCTCATCTGAGCATTGAAACTTACCTCATACCCCGTAGAAGTGTAATCGGGGATAGTAACGGTCTGAATTCGATATATCCCGCATTCTTGGGGCAATAACTCCAACCCAATCTTCGGCTCGACGGTATAGCCACAAGAGCCAAATTTACCAATCGTCAGCGCATAACTATTTTGCCCGATCGCATTTACTTGCATCGGATGAGCACAACGAGTAAACCAACCCTGATGAGCATCGAGATATTTACTGACAGTCTTCACCTCTGCTCCCATCGGCATCGCATCAGTAAAGCGATAATTAAAGCAGAATGGTTGGGCTTGACTGGTATCTACCGACAATAACTCTTGCTGATTTGGTTCTAGATTCATCAAGACAGAACTTGTCTCTACGTCGTTTCTCTTGCTTGTCGTTGCTAGCATCTCCTTTCTATCCCGTTAATATTCTGACTGTGTGGTATGTGGTGACGATGCGCTGAACTATGTAAAATCTAATTACAAGCTCTAGATGGTAAAAACCGGAAGGTTTGAATTAGTGGTGATTAGTTGGCTGAGGATCTCGGAAACTTAACTAACGACAAGAATCAGCTCTATCTGATTGGATCGCCATTAATTTATTGACGGATAACACCCGATCGATTGTTTCTGTCTTTAACATGGGTAGTAAGAGCCAAACCTAAAACTTATTGTAACGAAAACTTAATGAAAGCATTTGTAGCAGGGGCGACAGGAGAGACAGGGCGACGCATCGTTCAGGAGTTAGTCGCACGCCAGATTCCCGTACGGGCGTTAGTCCGAAATATCACTACAGCTAGAGCGATTTTACCAGCAGAGGTAGAACTTATCTCCGGTGATGTGCTCGATAGCAATAGCATTGCTACTGCTATCGGTGACAGTACGGTGGTTTTATGTGCCACGGGTGCTAAACCTAGTCTAGACCCTACTGGGCCCTATCAAGTGGATTATATTGGTACCAAAAACTTGATTGATGCAGCCCAAGCCAAAGATATCCAGCATTTCTCGATCGTCACTTCGCTCTGTGTCTCGAAATTCTTCCACCCGCTCAATCTATTTTGGTTGATTCTTTACTGGAAACAACAGGGCGAAAACTATCTACGAGCTAGCGGACTCAATTACACGATCGTCCGTCCAGGGGGTCTAAAAAACGATGAAGCCTCTGGCATATTGGTGATGTCTAAAGCTGACACCCTATTTGAAGGCAGCATTCCTCGCCAGAAAGTAGCCGAGGTCTGTGTAGAATCTCTATCACAGCCAGGAGCTGTAAATAAAATTGTAGAAATCGTATGCGAATCTACGGCCATTGGCAAAGACTGGCCAACCATGTTTGCCAATGTTTAAACAGTTTACAGAGACCTTTAAAGAGCACCAACAATCGCTGAAATTTGTTGGTGCTGCCATCGTGGTGGTTGGGGGCATTTTTGGTTACGGCGTTTATCAAAACTCGATCGAAACCACGATCGAAGATCCAACATCTACCGATAACATTCCTCCACTGGTCATGAAAGGTGGCGATCCCTATATCAGATCTTTGATGCGGATGATTTCTACCAGTGAGGCCAATGATGCTCAACCATACTCGTTAATTTATGGGGGTAGTAGAACCGCAAAGCTCGATAAACATCCCAACAAATGCGTGACCATTAACGCTGGCCCCAACAAAGGCAATTGCAGCACCGCTGCTGGCCGTTACCAGACCATTAATACTACTTGGTATGATATTGCTGAGCGGTATCAGGGTAAAAAAATTTGCTTTATGTGGAAATGCAATTACAGCTTTGCACCGCTGGAGCAAGACAAGGTAGTTTATGCCTGGTTAAGGGATAAAAAGTTCTGGAAGATGGATATTGCAAAGGAGCTACAAAACGGTAAAGTGGCGATGATCCGCCAAAAACTTTCGCCTACTTGGACAAGCTTGGGCTATGGAATCGAAACTAATATTCAGACCGGTAAACTAGATCAAAATTTTGATCGGATTTTGCAAGAAGAACTAAAAAATCAGGGAGTCAGATGATACGAGAATTGGATTTTTATATTGTGGATGTGTTTGCGGTGGGCAGATACACCGGCAACCAGTTGGCGGTATTTCCCCATGCTGAAGGGTTGGATCTGGAACAAATGCAGTCGATCGCCCGTGAAATCAATTTTTCGGAAAGTACTTTTGTGACTGGAGATCCCCAAAACCAGCTTTACCCAGTCAAAATTTTTACCCCAGCAGTAGAACTACCTTTTGCCGGTCATCCTACTCTGGGTACAGCTTGGGTGCTACGACACCTCAGCCCAAGTTTGAAAACTGTGACCCTTAACTATACTGCTGGCCAGATCCCAGTGAGTTTTGCTGATACTAATAATATTTCTGTGGTGTGGATGAAACAGCGCACACCAGAATTTTTGGGTGTTTTAGCAGCCGCTGACTTAGCACCAGTTTTGGGTCTTGATCTTGCCGATATTGATTTGAATTATCCGATCGAACAAGTTTCCACCGGTTTACCATTTATTATTGTGCCGCTACGAACCTTGGCCGCCGTTCAAAAGGCCAAATTAGAACTGACTAAGTACTACCAATTAATTGACCAACTCCCAGCCCAAAATATTTTAATTTTCTGTCCCCAAACACTTACTGCTGAAAATGATCTCCATGTGCGAGTTTTCACCCATGCTCTGGGCATCCCAGAAGACCCGGCTACTGGCAGTGCCAATGGTTGCTTGGCAGCTTATTTGGTACAGCATAGCTATGATGGTCAAAAGTCTATCGATTTACGAGTGGAGCAGGGCTATGAAATTGATCGACCTTCGTTACTTTATTTACAGGCTGATGCTAATTCAGTCTCTGTTGGTGGCCAAGTAGAGTTGGTGGCCAAGGGTCAGTGGTATTGTTAGTTAACATTATACATATTGATTTACCATAGTTATTTATAGTTTTTCGATACCATTAATAGCAATAGATCTCATCATCTTTGGCAAGCCCTCTCATGAAATCAGCATCAATTCAGCAGCCCACCATTGCCGCCATTGCCACCGCCATGGTCTCTCAGCAAGGCAGCGTCGGCATTGTTCGTTTATCGGGGGCAACAGCGATCGATATTGCCAAACAGCTTTTTGTGGCTGCCGGGAAACAGATTTGGGAAAGCCATCGAGTGCTCTATGGTCATATTCGCCATCCCCAAACTGGTGCGGTCGTGGATGAAGCCTTGCTATTAATGATGTTGGCACCCCGTTCCTACACCCGCGAAGACGTAGTGGAATTTCATTGTCATGGCGGCACCATCTGCGTCCAGCAAGTTTTACAGCTCTGCCTCGCCGCCGGAGCTAACCTAGCTCAACCGGGTGACTTTACCCTGCGGGCGTTCTTAAATGGTCGGATCGACCTCACCCAAGCCGAAAGCATCAGTGAATTAGTGGGCGCTCGTTCTCCCGCCGCTGCTTCAGCGGCCTTGGCTGGGTTGCAGGGTAAACTGCGGAAACCCATCCAGCAAGTGCGCGATCGAGCTTTAGATATTTTGGCAGAAATCGAAGCCCAGATTGATTTTGCCGATGATTTACCACCAATGGACGTTCCGGGTATCTGTGGCCAGATTAATGAGCTGAGCCAGACTTTAATAACCATTTTGGCTACTGCCGATCGGGGTGAGCTGTTACGCACTGGGTTAAAAATTGCCATTGTGGGTAATCCCAATGTGGGTAAATCGAGCTTGTTAAATGCGTTAAGTCGTACTGATCGAGCGATTGTCACCGATCTACCCGGCACTACTCGAGATGTGGTGGAGTCTAACTTGGTAATTGGTGGCATTCCCATTCAGGTACTAGATACTGCGGGCATCCGAGAAACGGTGGATCGGGTGGAGCAAATTGGAGTAGCTCGATCGAAGACGGCGGCTCAGCAGGCTGATTTGGTGATTTTGACGATCGATGGTCAACGGGGGTGGACGGAGGCTGAAGCCGAGATTTATCAACAGGTACAAGAAAAGCCTCTGATTTTGGTGATCAATAAAATGGATTTGATTATGGAGTTGCCAAAGCTGCCCACAAATTTACAGCACCAGCCAGTAGTGGCGCTGTCGGCACTTAGTCAGGAGGGGATCGATCGGCTAGAGGCTAAAATTGTGGAGATTGCTCAGGCGGGGTCGATCGGTGCAGCCAATTTAGACTTGGCGATCAATCAGCGGCAGGCAGCGGCGCTCACTCAGGCCACCTCGGCGCTAGAACGAGTGCAGGAAACCATTGCTGGCGATTTACCTTGGGATTTTTGGACGATCGATTTGCGGGAGGCCATCAAATCTTTGGGCGAAGTTACCGGAGAAGAGTTGGTTGAATCTGTTTTAGATAGAATCTTTAGCCGTTTTTGTATTGGAAAATGAAATTCATTATTAATTTTCTGCTGTTCGCGATCGTCGGGGTTATTATTGCGGTTAGTGCGGCGGTGGTGTTTGGCACTGCGGCTTTTACGCCTTTTTGTGGCAATAACTGTCAATCGCAAATTAAGTCTACTGTTTCTAACGTGCGGACTTCAGCCCAATCTTCGGCAACAATTCAAGATCTGTTCAAGTCTTCTGAGCCTGCGGAAGTGTGGGGAAATAGTGGCATTGTGATGTTTAATGTGGGTGCTCGGTTGTCGGCTACGCGCAATCCGGTAGGTCAGCCTTTAACGATGGCTCAGAAGAAGTCTTTACGGCCATTATTTGGGGAGTTGGTCGATCGGGTGCAGGTTAACTACAATTCTCTGTTGATGGATCGTTGGTCAAATGGTGAGCAGGAAGTGCATGTGGGCGATGTGGATTCGGCGGCGCAGACTTATTGCGATCGGGTATATGTAAAAGATGCTTATCAGCCTACTAATCGAGGCCAGCTTTTTTTGTTGGCTCATGAGTTAGTCCATTCTGCTCAGTGTGAGCGTTTGGGCGGTGCGAATAAGTTTGGCTATAAGTATTTTAGGTCTTACTATGAGGCTGGACAGCAGTATGCCAAAAATCCGCTGGAAAAAGAGGCTCGATCGATCGCAGCTAAGTTGGTGATTCAAACTTGAGAGAACCTACAGTTTATTTCGATTTTCGAGGTGTTTTTACTGGCTTTTCTGAGGAGCTTTTTTGAAGCTCCGAAACATTTCTGCTGGGTAGCAGGGAGTCTATTGCTGGTAGAAATAACTTGATACCAATCACTGTGGCAACAGCAGCCAATAGAGCGATCGAACAGTACTGAATAGCAGTATATTTGATACTAAAATGCTCTTCTAATACTCCATCTTGTTTTTTTAGCTGTTGTTTAATTTGTTGACAATAGGCACGCAAGTTTTGATTTTCTTTTTTGATTGCATCTAGGCTTTGCTCAGTATTTTTTTGAGATTCTTTGTGCGATGTACTGTCCTGTTTATTGTTGGAGTGAATATTAAGTAGAGCTTGCTTAATCATTAGAATTTGTTCTTGGTTTTCTTGATTGTCTGATTGATCATTCAGGTTGACAAGTATTATTTGTAGAATTTCAATGATAGCTTGTAGCTTATTATCTTGCTCTACTAGCAAAGATTCAATTTGATTATTTTCTAAAATACTGTTTCCGTTTAAATGTTGAGTGTTCATGATGTCTCTATTGTGATTGATAGTTTAGTTTTGCGTAGATATTAATATATTTTGTAGTTTTCATCTACTGGGGTAAGTCTTAATCCTCTATAGTAATTATTTTGGTTTATGATGTCTTTTGCTGCGGTTGAGATGAAGAGCTTAGATGGATAGGCTGATATTCTAAACAGTGATGGTAATGGTGCCGTCGTTTTCTTTAAAAAAACTTTTTCGGCTGATTGGATTTGGCCATCTAAGGATTCATGTTTGGTGTATTGAGATTTTTCCCAATCGAAAATATCTAGATTCTCCAGGGTTTGTACTATCTGGTATCCAACGAATGAGCGTCCTGATCTAGCTGTTTTGGAGGCATGTGCTAATGTAAAGTCGATGACTTCGATCGGGTAACATCGATGCTGAAAGTCCCCGGCTTCTTTTAAATCTCTCAGCAAGTTTCCAGACATAATTGGCCATTTCTTGTCGTTGTAAATATAATCAATATTATAGATATGTCTGCATTCCAAGGGTGAATGTTCTTCTGGAATGTAAAAGAGATCAATCGGTGTCCATATTAGGTTCATCCAGCCATCGAATTTAATGGGGTTGGGTAGTTCAATATCTAATGGATGAGTTGAATTGAAGTCTACATCATTTGATATTTTTTCATCTGTTAACCAGGCCAGGAAGTCTGTTTCTTGCAAACGCTGTCTCTCAAACCAGTTCAGGAAGAGTAAAGGCTCTTCTCCTTGCTCTTGAGAGCTTTGAACGTATGCTTCATAGATTTTAGAGATGTAGAAGTAATCGTTTTTGGTTACTGTGTCAGGTTCTGACTGGTCACGAATCATTTGTGCATTTCTGTCTAGGCTATCAGTAATTAGTTTTTTTTCAAAGTCTTTACAGAGTTTTACCAGCACTTCCATCCCTATGGTCGGTAGTTGCTCTGCTATGGAATCTCGAATTATTTCTTCTCCTGTGTCAAATCTTAGTTC
>JANOXZ010000738.1:0-4202 GCA_031418695.1 Synechococcales cyanobacterium VAR_35_metabat_10 | reverse complement strand
GCAGAGTCGTTGCACCGATCGCCAAACGCTTGTTGATTGCTACCATACTTACCGCAAAATATCCAAAATAGTTTTTACGAAAAAGCCCAAGGACTTACCCCTAGTTGCTATACCTTAGTCTAACTGAATTTTGCCCTATTACCGAGGATAAAGCACCAACTGCAAGTGAAGTTGATCACAGGTTTGGCTGCTTATAAACAGCAGATATCCCATGAAAGATGGCATCAGGAGAGTGCTTCAGCGATTTCAAAACATACTGTCGCCTCTCATCACTGTGTAGGGAAAGATACAAGATTTTTCCATCTCCACCGGTTATTACTAATGTTGTTTCTGGAAATTGACACTGCCAATCTAGGTAGAAATCCCTAATTCCGGCTAGGGTACTGTATAAAATTCCAGAGGCGATCGCTTCTGCGGTATTCATCGCCCAACGATTTGCTGGTTTAAAATCTGGTTGGAAATCGGGAAGAGTCGCAGTCCCCTGATGCAAAGCCTGCCATTGCAAACGCAATCCGGGCCAAATTGCCCCGCCAGCCAACTGCCGATCGGCGTTAATACCAGTAATCGTCAAAGCCGTTCCGGCATCTATTAGTAGTAACGGATATCCATAAGTCTCACCTGCACCCAAAGCAGCTAAGGCTCGATCAATACCCAAAGTAGGATACAGACCCTTTAATGGCACATCAGCCAAAGTCAAAATTCGCTGAGCAAAAGGTTGCCATGCTGAGGTCTGAGCAGGCACCACCGAAGCTAGATATAGAGGAGTATTCGCTGGTATTAACCAATCTGGCTGGGCTGATTTCCGCCAGTCTGCCGTGGGAGTAAAGTAGGCGGTGTGCCAAGCCTGCTGGAGTTCTTGATCATCAAAGTACGCCCAATGTAGCCGGGAGTTACCGATCGCTAGTGCCAGCCATTTCATATAAGTAATGCGGGATGTGAGAATCTCAGTGGCTTTAACCCTGAGAGTAGTCAAAAATGTTCTGCTTTACGAGCAATTGTTAAGAAATAATAATATAATTATAAAGCGAGAAATTTAAATAAAAATCTAACAAACAGCGAAACATGCGTGTAGCAATTGCGGGCGGCGGATTAGCGGGGTTATCCTGTGCAAAATATTTGGTCGATGCAGGACATACTCCGATCCTCCTAGAGAGCCAAGCAATGCTCGGTGGTTTGGTGGCAGCCTGGAAAGATGCTGATGGCGACTGGGTAGAAACTGGTCTTCACAACTTTTTTGGTGCTTATCCTAATATGTTGCAGCTCATGGGCGAGCTAGGTATTTTGGATCGCTTGCAGTGGAAGCGTCACGCCTTGATTTTTAATCAGCCCGAGAAGCCCGGAGTGCTCTCTTGGTTTGATGTACCCGATCTGCCAGCTCCTTTTAATATCATTATTTCAATCCTGCGCAACAACGACATGCTTACCTGGAACCAAAAGATCCGGTTTGCCATTGGCCTGATTCCGGCGATCGTCCGAGGTGATGAATATGTAGTATCAATGGATAAATATACTTTTACTGAATGGCTGAAGATGCACGGCATTGGTGAAGATATCAGTACCGATGTGTTTATCGCTGTTTGTAAGTCGCTCAAATTTATTGATCCAGATGTCATCTCAGCCACCGTGCCCTTACGAGCACTAAATAAGTTTCTCCAACAAAAAGACGGCTCCTGCATTGCTTACCTAGACGGCGCACCGCCGGAAAGACTCTGCCAGCCGATCGTGGACTATGTAACCGAGCGGGGCGGCGAAGTCTATACCAACTCGCCACTGAAAAAGATTGTCTTGAGACCCGATGGTACTGTCGATAAGCTAATCATTCGCGGTGTTGATGGCAACGCCGATAGCGCCACAGGCGATCGAGATATCCATGCTGATGCGTTTGTTTCGGCAATGTCGGTAGATGCTATGAAGGCTTTTATGCCAGAGCCTTGGCAAGCAATGCCTTATTTCCAACAGCTCAATGGGCTAGAAGGTGTACCGGTAATTAATATTCAGATTTGGTTCGATCGCAAGCTCACTGATATTGACCACACCTTGTTCTCTCGATCGCCGCTATTAAGTGTGTATTCAGACATGAGCAACTCTTGCAAAGAGTACGCCAACCCCGATAAATCGATGCTCTCCTTGGTGTTTGCCCCGGCTGCCGACTGGATTGATAAACCTGATGAAGAGATCATGGCAGCGACTATGGGTGAACTGGCTAAGCTGTTTCCCAATCACTTACCAGAACCGGCTCAGGTGCTGAAATATCATGTAGTGAAAACTCCCCGATCGATCTATACCGCCATTCCTGGCCGTGAGCAGTTCCGGCCTACTCAGGTCACGCCAATTGCTAACTTCTTTTTGTCGGGTAGTTACACCGCCCAAATCTATTTTGGCAGCATGGAAGGCGCGGTATTATCGGGCAAGCTGACCGCCGAGCGGGTGGCAGAGCAAGCGGTGACATTGACCAAAGAACTGGTAGCAACCAGCTAGTTTCGATCGGAATCCACTTTAGCAAGTCTGGCGAGTAACGAATAATGGTAAGGTCAAGGAGACAAAAAATTGAACGGTAATTTACATCACATCACCCTGTCCGGCTTTGAGGAATTGTCTCCTCCTTTTGTCCCGGATGTTTCCCCCCAGATGCTACAACTGCCTCACCCTTCCGTTTCATCCAACCGTTTGCCGTCTTTGGCAGAATCTTACGAACTGTGCCGCCAAGTGATTGCGGAGTGCGGTAAGACTTTTTATCTGGCTACTTTGTTGATGTCGGAGCCAAAGCGCAAGGCTATTTGGGCGATTTATGCTTGGTGTCGGAATACCGATGAGTTGGTAGATGGAGCTGGCGCTGGCGATACTACTTTAGAAACGCTGGATCATTGGGAAGCGCAGCTTAAATATGCTTTCACCGGTAAGCCGATCGATAAATATGATGTGGCCTTGGTAGACACCATCCAAAGATTCCCCGATCTTCGGATGAAGCCCTTCCAAGACATGATTGCAGGTCAGCGAATGGATTTGTGCCAAAGTCGCTACCAAACCTTTGAAGAATTGTCTTTGTACTGCTATCGGGTAGCGGGCACAGTGGGTTTGCTTTCTAATGCGATCGTCGGCATCGATGATCAGCAGAGTTTTCCAGCCTGGGATGCCGATCGGGGTGCGCCGATCGAAGAAGCCGTTGCTTTGGGTATTGCCAAGCAGTTAACGAATATTCTGCGGGATGTGGGTGAAGATGTGCAGCGGGGCAGAATTTATTTGCCATTGGATGAACTAGCTGCTTTCAATTACACCGAAGAAGAACTGATTAAGGGTGTAGTTAATCGCCAATGGCGAGAACTGATGAAGTTCCAGATTGATCGAGCTAGACGCTACTACCGGGAAGCTGAATCTGGGATTACCTATCTCAGCCCCGATGCCCGTTGGCCAGTCTGGGCAGCGCTGATGCTGTATCAACAAATTTTGGATTCGATCGAGCGTAATGATTACAATGTGTTCGATAAACGCGCCTATGTCACTACCAGCCGCAAGCTTTTGGGTGTTCCCCAGTCTTGGTTGAGAGCGCAGATTAGCTAGGGATTGATGGAGAAGAGACTGCGCTTGTCGTTGGGATTCGGCTCCGCTCACCCAACTGGTCAACGAGGGGTGAGCGGAGTCGAACCCCGGTTGGCTAGTTCTGCTTGTTTGGTGCGGATGCGATCGGCTACGTCTTTCCCGACTTCAAAGACTTACTGAGACGGGAGAAGACCATAATCCAAGATACGTGATTTTACTCTGTTTTATAGGAATAATGCTTAATGCGAATGGCTTGTCTAACTTAGTCTAGTAGCTTAGGTAGAGAAGGTTGTTCCGTAACCTCAGATAGGGTATTGATAGAGATTGTTACGAAATATTAGTGAAGTATCCACCTCTTGGGCAAGAGCAATTAAACTAGTGTTGTTTCAGCCTAAACACCCAATTCGGGATGTTATGTGGAAAAACGTCGGGCTAACACCCCTTTTTCCTAGGGGATATGCTGATGTTTGTCCGCATATGCACCTGATTTGAGGGCGTTATACTGAACCCGTCAATATAAGCAGTTGTTAGTCTGCCAATGTAGTTTAATTTTTTGCTATGTGCTAAAATTTTAGCCTGTCACACTAACAAACCGTTCGAACCGACACAAGAAAAATTCTAGTAAAGGTTAACCGCACTGTCAACTGTAGTTAACAGGGTGCTGG
>JANOXZ010000737.1:0-3332 GCA_031418695.1 Synechococcales cyanobacterium VAR_35_metabat_10 | reverse complement strand
CGAAGGTCAAGACTGGCAAACAGCCTTAATTACCTCACTCAAAATGTGTGAAGGTGCTTTTAGTTTAACCATTGCCACTCCGACCGGCGTTGTTGCCGCCCGCGATTCCAATGGCATTAGACCCTTGGTAATCGGGATGTGGCCAGAACACCCTGGACATTATGCTTTTGCCTCAGAAACTTGCGCTCTCGATATTATTGGTGCTGAGTATTTACGCGATGTCTTACCCGGAGAATTAGTCTGGGCAACAGCAGATGGCCTAGCTAGTACTATCTGGGCAGAGTCCACCAGCCCCAAGCTATGCATTTTTGAAATGATTTACTTTGCTCGTCCCGATAGCTGGATGAACGCCGAAAGCCTCTACAGTTACCGGTTGCGCATCGGTCGTCAGTTGGCAAAAGAAGCTCCTCAAGATGCGGATATCGTAATTGGAGTGCCCGATTCCGGGATTCCGGCAGCGATCGGCTTCTCTCAGGCTTCTGGCATTATGTATATGGAAGGCTTGATCAAAAACCGCTACGTGGGCAGAACTTTCATTCAACCCACCCAAGAAATGCGCGAATCGGGCATTCGGATGAAGTTGAATCCGTTAAAAGATGTCTTAGCAGGCAAAAGGGTAATTATTGTAGATGACTCGATCGTCCGGGGCACCACCAGCCGCAAGCTGGTCAAAGCGATCCGTGATGCCGGAGCCACCGAAGTCCACATGCGCATATCTTCGCCACCAGTAACTCATCCTTGTTTCTATGGTATCGACACCGATACTCAAGATCAGTTGATTGCCGCAACTAAAACAGTGGCTGAAATTGCTGAACAAATTGGGGTCGATAGCTTGGCTTACTTGTCCGAAGCTGGAATGCTAGAAACTACGACTCAAAGCGTCGATCGATTCTGCTCAGCTTGCTTCAATGGCAAATACCCTGTGCCAGTCCCCGAAACCATGAAACGCTCCAAACTAATGCTTGAAAAATTAGCAACCGCAACTTAAACAAACGAAAGGGGAAGACAAAAAGTGTCTTCCCCTTTTTTTTAAGAGAAAATTATTCCAGTGTTGGTCAATAAATCTGGCGATCGCTGCCAAGGTCGAATACAGGAGCCAATCCAGTTTACTAATTGACAAGAGTATCAAAGGAGTCGCGCTGGAAAGGGCATATACTGAGATGACGGTTTATAGGTAGTCTCTAGTCTTGGTTGAGATTGAGATGTAGTTGTTCAAGTTCACGGCGGAGTTCGGCTTCGGTTGGGAGATAGAGTTGGTATCGACTGGCAAAAATTTTATCTTGTTGTTCGGCTCCCAATGTGTATTTTACAACTGCATCATTTTTATCAGAGCAGAGAATTAGACCAAGGGTTGGATTGTCACCTTCCGTCAAGCGTTCGCGATCATAATAATTTACATACAGTTGAATCTGTCCAAGGTCGCCGTGAGTCAGTTTGCCAACCTTGAGATCGATGAGAATGTAACACTTGAGGATGGTGTGATAGAAAACTAGATCGATATAGAAGTGGTCGCCATCTAGAGTAATTCTTTCTTGGCGTTTGACAAAGGCAAAGCCTTTACCAAGTTCTAGTAAGAAGGTTTGGAGATTTTCGATGAGGGCAGTTTCTAAATCTGACTCGACCAAACGGGGTGATTCCGGTAGTCCGAGAAATTCGATAACAAATGGATCTTTGAATACATCGGCAGGTGTTTGAATAATTTGCCCCTGAGTTGCTAGTTGCATCAAGCCTTGTTTGTCGGTACTTTTAGCTAGCCGCTCAAATAGCAGACTGTTAATTTGACGATCTAGTTCACGACTAGACCAATTATTCTTCAGCGTTTCGATTTCATAGAATGCCCGCGTTTGTGGGTTCTCAACTCGCATAATGGTGCGGTAATGTGTCCAAGAAAGGTTGGGATGGATCTGTCCAGGTTGCCATTTTTCCAGCGAGCTGGGGGCGAGAAGTTCAGCGTTGGGGAAAAGGCTACGCAGTGCGTAGCCTTTTTGTTCGAGCTTAAGAAGTTGTGGAAAAGACAGATAGAACTGCCGCATAAGCTTGAGATTTGCGTAAGAAAAGCCTTTCCCGTAATCTTGCGCTAGTTTTTGAGATAGGGATTTTAACAGACTCTCGCCGTATTCTGCCCGTTGATTTCCCTGCTGTTCTTCTTCGATGATTTCCTTCCCAATCAGCCAATTTGACAGGACTTGGGCAGTGTTGACAGTGCGGGCTACACCGATACTGGCAGATTCGAGAATATCGCGGATGCGATCGTAAAATAGATCTGGTGAATTTGTTTTGTCACTCATAATCCCAAATAATATCGAGCGGCTGCTTCGACTTCACAAATTTTTTTACCGATAATTGTCTACGCTGAGTATTCATCAAACAGTTAGTCCATCCATTTGTATTGCCTCCAATTCATGCTCGATCGCTGCTAATTCTGCTTGAATCTCTGGATCTTGAGACATCTGCAATAGTAAATCAGTATGACTTGGTGGCATAGGCGTAATCTCGGCTGCTGAGCCAGATGAGATCTGAACTTCAATCCGATCACCAGGTAAAACCTTGGTCACGCTCTGTAATGCTGTCTGCATAATTACGCCGATTGTGGATAAATAGCTGTACTTATTGTACTCGTAGTCGATTTGGATGGAATGGTTCATAGATTAGCTCTATTCGATCGGGTTTTGGTGCGACTTGGGAAAGGTTTTCGACTTGTAGGCTGTAATCGTCGTGCCTCTATTCACAGAAGTCTAAGATTTCCCGGGTTGCGAATTATTGCTGATCGCCAGATACTCGAAAAAGCTTTAGAGAATCATCGATCGAATTATGGGGGCTATTGAGTCAATAACACCTGAGTTCTGTCTATTTAATGCGAATGATCGATCGGGTTCAGCGGATTATGAATACTTCGATAGCGCTATGCGCGCTCCGAAAGGAATCGCCTGTGGCTCCAGCGACTGGTGCTGAGCCATGTCGTTCGCGTAGCGTTGCCGTAGGCAATAGTAAGCTATCGTCAATGTTTTTTAATCCTACTTCAAAATAATAAATGGTGTGTTAGGTTGAATACTATCAGCCTAATATGCTGATTAGGGGTGTTAGGCTGACGGATTTCCGTCTAATAGCCATTTAAGGGCATGTTAGGCAGAAAATTTTCTATCTATTATCCCGTTTCGGTGTGTTGGACGGAATCAATTCGGTCTAATCACTTGTTAGTCTGCCAATGTAGTTTAATTTTTTGCTATGTGCTAAAATTTTAGCCTGTCACACTAACAAACCGTTCGAACCGACACAAGAAAAATTCTAGTAAAGGTTAACCGCACTGTCAACTGTAGTTAACAGGGTGCTGG
>JANOXZ010000736.1:0-2880 GCA_031418695.1 Synechococcales cyanobacterium VAR_35_metabat_10 | reverse complement strand
ACACCCCGTTCTTTGGTGACTCGATCGAGCAATCCTTTTGCCCCATCTTCATCAATCTCTGACATCTCAGCTAGCGCTGTTTGCAAACTAGTAAGGATATCTTTGACCCCCTCTTGACCCAGTTGAGCAATGGCCTCTTCGCCCAAGGTTGGATTAGCGGTAAAGAAAGTGCGACTGATTTCTACGCCGCCTTGAGTAGTTAAACCAGTCCGTTCTTCAAAGCCGCCTTTGAGGGTTTCCAAGCTTGGACCAATTAAAGTAGCGAGACGTAGCAACCAAGGTCGATCGGCAGCGGTATCAACTTTATAACCGGCAGCTTCCCAAAAAGGAATCAATTCTGGCAGTAATTCCTCAGGAGTCATTTTGTGCAGATACTGACTATTCACCCAATTCAGTTTGTCCCAATCAAATTTGGCACCAGCCTTGTTTACTCGATCGAAACTAAACTGCACTGCAGCTTCATCTAAGCTAAAAATTTCCTGGGCATCAGGAGCAGACCAGCCCAGCAAAGTCATGTAGTTGGTCAAAGCCCCAGCCACATAGCCCATATCTTTAAAATCCCAGATCGAAGTCACGCCATCCCGTTTGGAAAGCTTTTTACCAGCAGGACTCAAAATCAATGGCGTGTGAGAAAACTCAGGAATTGTTGCTCCTAAGCCTTCATACAGCAAAATCTGTTTGGCAGTATTGGCAATATGGTCTTCACCGCGAATTACTTGGGTAATTTTCATATCAATGTCATCTATGACCACCGCTAGGTTGTACAGCGGTTGACCCACGCCATCTTGAGCGGCACGGGCGATTACCATATCGCCGCCTAGATCGCTGCCTTGCCAGGAAACTTTGCCACGGACAGCATCGATCCAGCTAATTTCCCGCTGGTCGTCGATCATGAAGCGGATCACTGGTTGACGACCAGCAGCAACGAATTCGGCTTCTTGTTCGGGCGTGAGGTTACGATGGCGGTTGTCATAACGGGGAGCGGCACCACGGGCTTCTTGGGCAGCGCGCAGTTCGTCGAGTTCTGCGGTGCTGGTATAACAGCGGTAGGCCAGTTTGTTATCGAGTAGTTTTTGGATGCCTTGGCGATAGATTTCTAACCGATCGGATTGGGCTACGGGGCCTTCATCCCAGTTCAAGCCTAGCCATTTAAGGCCATCGAGGATATTCTGGGTGTATTCGGCTTTCGATCGCTCAATATCAGTGTCTTCAATGCGCAGAATAAATTGGCCACCGTGGCGGTGGGCGTAGAGCCAGTTAAATACTGCGGTGCGGGCGGTGCCGATGTGGAGGTTGCCGGTGGGGCTAGGAGCGATGCGAACTCTGACTGTCACGGTGAAGTTTTTGAATTAGTACAGGTTTTCATTGTAAACCCTTAGGCAGAAGTCAGACTTCTTGTAGATTTCTATAGAGTTCCTTTACCTCTAAAGTAAAAATTATTCACTAATCATAATCGCCAGCCTGCAAGATCTGAATTCCGGCAGCCGCATTGCACAGATCTCGATCGAGCATCGCCACAATTACTCGATCAATCCTGCCAGAAAACACAGCCTGAATACAAGAAGAAGCTTTTTCTTAAAACAATCCATAGTATTGATAAGTAAAAATGAGGGTAATCATTGGATAAAACTCTATGTTGCTCTTTCTTTTCTGAAAGTTTTCCGATAAGCTTATGCATAGATTAAAGATTAACTTAAATCATCAATCTATAGAAATAAATCTATGCAAAATCTTATCATCTCCAATGTATGGCTGATTCCTTGCTACCCCATTTTGGGGGTAATCTTGGCTAGCCCTTGGTCTTTAGGCTGGTCGGGGCAGCTCGGCAGTAGACCCGCTGGTTACATCAATATTCTATTGGCTGGCATTGCTTTTATTCATGCCTTGCTAGCTTTGGTCAATGGTTGGGAATTACCCAGCCAAGAAATTAGCTATCCGTGGCTGCACAGCAGCAGCTTAAGTATTGACTTCCCGATCGAGATCTCTCCTGTCACCCTCACGGCTTTGGCAGTAGTCACAAGTATCAATTTGGTTTCCCAGATTTATGCGGTGGGTTATTTAGAAATAGATTGGGGCTGGGCGAGGTTCTTCTCGTTAATGAACTGTTTTGGCGCGGGGATTTGCGGTTTGATGCTGTCGAATTCGTTGTTCTTCAGCTATATCTTCTTGGAGTTGCTGACTTTGGCAACTTACTTATTAGTGGGTTTCTGGTATGCCCAGCCGCTAGTAATTACCGGAGCAAGAGATGCCTTTTGGACAAAGCGAGTTGGCGATATTATTTTGCTGATGGGTGTTATTGCTTTGTATCCGATCGCTGGAACTTGGAATTTTACGGAGTTAGCAACTTGGTCGCAGACGGCCAAATTAGAACCGACAGCAGCGTTGCTGCTGGGTTTATCTCTCATTGCCGGACCTTTGGGTAAATGTGCCCAGATTCCTTTTCAGCTTTGGTTAGACGAAGCAATGGAGGCACCAATTCCGGCAACAGTATTACGGAATGCTGTGGTGGTAGGAGCCGGGGCATTTGTGCTGATTAAGTTGGCTCCAGTGATTTCTTTGTCGCAGACTGTATTGAATCTATTGGTGGCTTTAGGGGTCAGTACTGCTATTTGTTGTTCGCTGATTGCGATCGCCCAAGTAGATATGAAGCGAGTAATTTCTTACTCGGTCAATGCCTACATTGGTTTGGTGTTTATTGCTGTAGGTACCCAAAACCTAGATTCAGCACAGTTTATTTTGTTCAGTGAGTCATTTGGAATTGCTTTGCTATATATGAGCATCGGGGCAATTATTTGGACTAATATTACCCAAGATTTAACTCAATTAGGCGGCCTCTGGTCACGTCGTCCGGTAACAGGTCTGGCGATGTTGGTGGCGATC
>JANOXZ010000735.1:0-2264 GCA_031418695.1 Synechococcales cyanobacterium VAR_35_metabat_10 | reverse complement strand
CCTAAATCCACGCCAGAACTTAGGCGGTTATTTTTGGCCAGTAGCTCAGGAATGACAATACCATCCTTGATTTGAATCGGTGGCAGCGTTGGATCACTGCCTCGCCCATATTTCCGAGAAACAATAGGTCTGCCATCCTTTTGATTCTTAAAATCATAATATTGCTCCAAGTCAGCCTTGGTCTTTGGGTTTAACTTACTGTATTCCTTACCGATCGAGTCCTCCAAAGTCTTCTTCAGATCTGGTTTACCCTTATCAAATTCTGGGTTTTTACGGATAGCCTCATCCCTAGTCTTAAAAGCCTTCTCAAAAACCTCCCCAGCCCGATCGGCCATGGTTTGAATCAGCTCTTGCCCCAACTGATCAATGGCATACTCCAAAAACTGCTTAAACTTCTCGCTCCAAGAATTGGGATCTTTACAGCCCGGTTGATTAGTGTCAGTCTCTGGCTTAACTCTCTCTCTAGTCCTAGTCCTGGGTGGAGCCGTCTCCGTCTTAGGTTTCTTAAGTACCTGTATTGGAGGAGTGCCATCAGGCACCATCTGTAGATCACCAGGCCGCTTACCAACTTGGTCATTGTTATTTCGTGGTCGCCACACCTCATAATCGTTGGATGGCGTTAGCGGGGGTATTTGTACTGGATGCCCACTATCCCGACTAGTTGGCCGGTTCGACGGTGCAGGGTTGGGCTTAGGCCAAGATACTGGCGGCATTTGCCGTTGTACTTCTCTTGTACCCCGGTCTCTAACTCCAGAATCAACATCTGGAACTGCCGGAAAACCAGGAGTAAGAGTATCACTGTAAGTAGGTGGCACTGCTGGATCGATATTGAGAGGATTAGCTCTTACTTTATCGGACAAATTGCTGCTAACTTGGTCGAGCTTCTACAGCAGCCTAGTAACTTTGCCTAAATACTCCTTCGCGATCGGCAGCACTTTGTCGATCAACACCAATTTCTCTTGGAAAGACTTGAGCTGTTGTTTCGTTTGGTCAAGCTGCTTTAAGGCTTCGATCGCCGCTGGAGCAGTTAAATTGGCAACTTGGTTTCCCACCTGTCCAATAGCCTGAGAAAGATTGCTAAGACTACTATTGATAGCTCGTTGGTTTTCCGGACGGGTCAAAACATATGCGAGGCCGACAGTACCAGTAACAGTCAGAATTGCCGCACCATTTTCGGCTATGAATGCTAACAAGTAGTAAAAAGGTAGTGCTGGTGACAACTTCAGTCTCCTGTTTTGAAATTATGTACTTCTGAAACATATTCAGATAATTATCTCTGGCAGAATCATAATAGATAGATTGTATTTTTGCAACTGTATTTGCCGTTATTACTCCCAGAAAAATCGTTGAAAGCCTGTGTAGCTTTTAATGCCAGCTAAATAAAAAGCTAATGTAAAATATCTTTTAGGTTACAGCTTGTAAAGTTTGTGCTGCCGTTAAATTCAGCTCTGGCAAAACATTTGATACCAACCGATCGGCATCTTTAAATTCTTTTTCTTCATAAAATCCATCCACCAACTCTAAAATTGTGACCTGAGCAGCTATAGGATCAACAATCCAGTATTCAGCGACTCCTCTGGCCGCATATTCCGATCGTTTGTAGCGATAATCTCTTTTTTCTTGCCCTTTACTCACTACTTCCACAAGTAATAAAGGCGCTGACATATCCATCGAAACCATCGATCTCGTTGCCCCAGCTAGCTCTTCAGCACCTTCCTCAGAAAGCACCGACAAATCTGGCAATCTTACTCCAACTCGTGTGCTACTCACTGCAACTTCTAGACCAATTCGTAGTCGGTAACTAGGAATACCTAACCCCAAAAACAGCGCAAACAAAAATGAAGCAATACGTTGGTTTCTATCACTCTCGGCAGGCATGAGAATCAGTTCTCCATTTTCGAGTTCATAGCGCTGGTCAGAGCCATCATCATAAGCCAAGAAATCAGCTAAGGTCATCCTGGATGTTGTAGCAGTCATAAACACCTCGGTTCTTATGTACTTAAAATATCAGCATTTTCTATGAGAATCAAGTATCGGATGAAAGATATCCTTGCACCAAAAGATCTTTGCCAATCGCCTGAAAACTCACCCGCTCCAAATCCAACGCTCCAGTCATCTGCTGAATCCCTAAATCCCCCACTGGTTGAGGGGCGTGGATACCACCGACGATCTTGGGTGCCACAAAAGCCAAGACTTTTTGGACTGCTCCTTGCTGAATTGCGGCTGCCGCCAAAGTGCCACCGCATTCCCACAACACCGATAGA
>JANOXZ010000734.1:0-3894 GCA_031418695.1 Synechococcales cyanobacterium VAR_35_metabat_10 | reverse complement strand
GGGCAGATAATGCCTGGGAATTAATTGAATTAGTGCTATGGCAATATTTCCGTGAACCGGTTCACGCCAGCACCATGAACCGGCTAGCTGTCACTGGTAGAGAAATTCTGCGCTGGCTGGCTGAACCTTTTGTGCTCAAGAGAAACCGCACCGATTTTGAAGCGCTACTCTCACGTATTGCCGAATCTTCAGAAGAATGGATCTCTAGTGAAGAAGGAATGCGCCTCAGTCGTCCAACTCCACCGCCTCGCAATGTTTATGAGCCAGGTGCGCCGCCAAGTGGTCGCAGAAACGATCCAGTTTTTGCTCGATCGAATGGCTTGATGCCCGGTCAGAGAGTTATTGGCTAGCTATCAACAATTATGTCTCATGAAAAGTTTTAACATATCCCTTTTCTGAAAAAGTGAATTATATGATGAGAAAAAAAACTCAGTGGCTATTTGAGCCTCCTTATTCTTCAAATCGATCAAAACCAGTAGCTCCTGCCTCTACTGTAGCTAGAAAATCAAAATTCACCTCAGCGCAAATTCGGCAAGAGATTCTTGCGGCACAAAACATTGCAGTCGAGCGCCAACCACCGCGTACAACTATCCGTACAGAAAGATCTGAAAGGGCACGTCATAAGGATACAACGCAAGGAATCCAAGGACATCATGCTCTTCCAAAATATCTTGGGGGCTTGGAGCAACAAACTCTTGCGTACATCCCTACCGTTCTTCACTATCTCTACCACCAGGAAGTGGATAAAATTGTTCGACTTCCAAGAAGTCGTAAAGGATATAGAAATCTAAGTCGCGCTGAGAGAGAAGCAATTCTGCACAAACTATATGCTCATGCCAAGGGTTTCGATTTACAACATCGCACAAATATTGCAGGCTCGATGCAAATAGCAATTCGGGAAATTAAGAAGCGTGGACTGATTTGATGGTCACATCAATTCCTATACTGACCTCCGAATTATGACTATGGCGAATATAGTCTGCATTTTATTTCCCTAATCCTTTTTTCATATCCAGAGGAATGAGACATGAATAGACAACGCCAATGGCTATTTGAAGCACCATCCACTTCAGAATTGGCTTCGAACTCTAATCTCGAATATTACAGTAATACTGAATGGCAAACTGAGTGGGAGTTGCAGGAATCAAACCCCACTGGCGGAAGAACTACCATTCCAGTCATCATTGTGCCCGGTATCATGGGAACCCGTCTGGAGACCCCAGACGGAAGAATGGTCTGGAATCCACTGCCTAGGATTAAAGGCTCTTGCTCAATCGGTTTTGGTGAATTTGCTGCCAATTTCAATCGTTTAAATAATTCAGCCCTAATTCCGCGAGAGCAGCATAACATTCCGAGAGGGAGTCTCAGAGGCATTGTAGGGTGTCCAACCGAATTTGCCCAAGCCAATGCAATTCCCCATTTTGGCAATCTTATTTTTAATTCCTACTATCGCTTAGCTTTCGATCTTAACAATAGGGTTTGGCAGGCTGGGATGCTTGCCGGACAATCAATCAAAGTTTATGCCTGTGGTTACGATTGGCGTCAAGATAACGCAGATTCCGCCCGCCGTTTAGACGACATCGTCAAGCAGGCACTAGCAGAAACGGGAGCCGAGCAGGTGATCCTGGTTGCCCACAGTATGGGTGGATTAGTTAGCCGCTACTACTGCAAAATGGGAGGGGCATCAAAAGTGATGGGATTGATTCTATTGGGTAGTCCCACCCACGGCGCACCTCAAGCCTATCGTATGCTTAAAGAAGGCATTTCCCTGTTCATGGATTTCAAGTTGGGTGGTATTGTGTTTCCCGAGAGAACGCGGTTTCAGTTGATGCAGATGATGCGAAGATTCCCATCTGCCTATCAACTTCTACCCTCCCGTCATTACTGCTTGAGTCAACCGGATTGGCTTCAGTTTGCACCAGGTAAGACGCCGCTTCCCGATGCCTCAAAGGCTGTTGCACTTTACTCTGACCCATATGTAGGGTTTCTGGATGGTCTCAATGGCGGACCGAAGCTTGATCTATCTGTAAAAGGTGCGCTAGCCCGCCGACAGCGTTTCGACGAAGCCCTCTTCGACCCTAGTACAGGTTGCTACATGCCTCGAAACACGTTTCTAATTTTCTCAAAGGACATTGACACCGAAGCAAAATATCGCCTGGAAAAACGTGGTTCGCTGGGTTCTAAAGTACTATCTCCATTTAATGTTGTGCCATTAAGCAATGCTCCAGGTGACGCAACCGTGCCCGAATTTAGCGCCACAGCAGCTAGTTGTTTAGCAACAACTCGGTTCGCCTTCCAAAACAAGGTAAAGCACGGCGATTTGCCAAACGACCCAGATGTCATCAAAGCCGTTAAGACCATAATCCAAACCCTATTGATTGCCCGAACGCCGACGCAGATTGCCCAAGCGCCGACAACTCGCTCGACCAGACCTTTTGCAGTACCAATTAGGCGTTAGTAGCTTAATGCATTGGATATTTTGAGATTGTCCTCTATTTCCCTATCTGACTTTCGACCCATTTTTGTAGTGCTTTTATTAGTTTTATACAATCGATAATTTCTGCTCATTTTCTACAATTAAAATGAATAATGAAAATTCCTTGCACCTGATTATGTAGGTGAGAACAACGGAATAATTCACTCACCTGCTTGGCTCTCCACTGATTAATTCTAACAGTGAAGATTCTCTACATCAAACGCTAGGAAAGACAACATGCTGTCTATCACCTCACCTATTCACTATAGCTATCAACCAGAGCATCGATCGCGTTGGTTATCGCAGCTTACTGAATTAATTGCCTTCCCAACCATTTCGGCAATCCCCCAGCACCGCAAAGATCTGAGAGCTTGTGCCCAATGGTTAGCACGTCATCTCGCTGAAATTGGCCTACAGCATGTTCAAATTATCCCCAGAGCCAAAGGCGGACATCCCAGCGTCTATGCTGACTGGCTCCATACACCGGGCAAACCCACCTTGTTACTATATGGCCACTACGACGTGCAACCGATTGATCCGCTCAGAGAGTGGCGCACACCGCCATTTAAAGCCACGATCATCGGCGATAACTTATTTGCCCGAGGAGCTAGTGACGATAAAGGACAACTATTTATTCATCTCAAAGCAGTAGAAAGCTATCTGCGCACCACTCAAACTCTACCAATCAACGTCAAAATTTGGTTAGAAGGCGAAGAAGAAATCGGTTCCCCACATTTGGCTCAGTTTCTGCAACAACACAGCAAACGCTTACAAGCAGATGCCGTGTTAGTCTCTGATACCGAAATGTTGGGCAAAGGCCGACCATCAATTATTTATGGCTTGCGCGGCAACCTCAACTGTGAACTAGAAGTCAGCGGTGCCAAGCACGATTTGCACTCCGGGCGGTATGGTGGGGCAGTACTCAACCCCTTGCAAGCTTTGAGCGAAACCATCGCCAGCCTCCACGATCGAAAAGGACGAGTAGCAATTCCAGGCTTTTATCAACGAGTGAAAGCCCTAACCCCCAAAGAACGCCAAAGTTTGCGCTGTAGCTGCCAACGCGATCGACAAATTTTAGATGACTTAGACTTGCCCATAGGTTGGGGCGAACCCGGATACAGCTTGCACGAACGGATGACAATTCGCCCAGCTCTGACAATTAATGGTTTGGCCGGTGGTTATACCGGAGCTGGTAGTAAATCGGTAATTCCCCGCCGGGGAGTTGCCAAATTTAGTTTTAGATTAGTACCCGATCAAGATCCCCAAGAAATTGCCCGTTTATTACAGCAACAAATCGCCGCTACAACTCATCCAGCCGTTCGCACCAAACTACAAATTACAGGAGCCTCTCGCCCGATCATTTTACCGAAGCGTAGCCCTGTAACTTTTGCTGCAATAAGGGCGATCGAAAAAATCTG
>JANOXZ010000733.1:0-7673 GCA_031418695.1 Synechococcales cyanobacterium VAR_35_metabat_10 | reverse complement strand
CCGGCACCGACACAGGCACCGCCCGCGATCGGATTAGAAGAAGTCACATAGGGATAAGTCCCGTGATCTAGATCTAATAGTGTGCCTTGGGCACCTTCAAACAAAATATTCCGGCGCAAGCGAATTGCATCGTAAATTTTCAAAGAAGTGTTCACCACATAAGGGCGCAGCCGATCGGCATAACCTTTATATTCGGCAATTACTTTTTGTGGGTCGAGTAGATCTTTGGTTTCGTAGCCATAGAGCTTCTCTAAGACACCATTCTTTTGTTCGATCGTCCAGGCCAGCTTTTTGGGCATGACCTTTTCGTCCATGATGTCTTGGACTCTAATACCCATGCGTTCAGACTTGTCCGCATAAGTTGGTCCAATCCCTCGTCCGGTGGTGCCGATTTTATGAACGCCCCGTCTTTCTTCGGAAGCTTGGTCGATCATGCGGTGATAGGGCATGGTGACGTGAGCTGTCTGAGAGATCAACAAATTATCGGTAGACACATTAAGTGCTGCCAACTGGTCTAGTTCGCCAATCAGAATTTTGGGATCGATCACTGTGCCGCAGCCAATGATGCAATCTGTGTCCGGATACAACACCCCCGAAGGTATGAGGTGCAGCTTAAAAGTCCGTCCCTGTACGACTACCGTATGGCCAGCATTTACGCCGCCCTGATAGCGCACCACCACATCCGCCGACTTACTGAGTAGGTCGGTGATTTTACCTTTGCCTTCATCGCCCCACTGGGCACCAATTACAACAACGTTAGCCAAGGAGTTCCACCTGCTAAAGTTAACACAATCTCCAATACTACCATAGGTTCTGCATTTTCGCTGGATATTTTGGGTACGAGTTTTTAAACTTCTGGCCAGGAAATGTTTTGCTACATCAATAAAAAGGCTAATTGGTACTACTCGATCGCCTATGACGCAAGCATAGCGATCGTCAACCGTAAAACTACATAAATTCGACTAAAATTACTGAAATTTTAAATTTCGCATTCAATAATTCACTTTTATAAAAATGGTCAACCGTGTAAATACATAGACCAATTCAGTGTTTATACTACGACTCAACTCTTTATGCTTCAGGGGTTTGAAGTTTATACGGAACTTTTTTATTTGCGTTGTTTCTGAGCATTTTGATGGGAAAGATGAAATTGTAAGACCAATCATAAAAAAAGGTTGGCAGAGTAAACAACGCAAAACGAGTACTTCCCGTGAACGCAGACAAGTTATCTAAATACTCCCGCCCGGTCATTGCTTCCCTGTTGATCAGCGGCGGCATGTTGCAGTTGGCAGCACCAGTTTTGGCTGAAGGAACTGCCGCTGGCACCCAGATCACCAACACGGCTACTGCTAGCTACGAAGATCCCACTGACCCTAATAAACCTTTAAACACTTTCTCCAACACCGTTAAGGTTGCAGTTGCCGAAGTTGCCGGTGTCACCGTAATCGCTGATACTTTCGCAATTGCTAAAGGTGCTGGCAACAGTGGCGTTGGCGCAGAAGCTGGCGACAAGGTGAACTTTGACTATATTGTTACCAATGTAGGTAACGATGCGACCCAACTGCGGATCCCTGGTACTGCCACTATTGATGGTGCTGGTTCTGTTGACCAAGTTCAATACTTTGATACTGCTACTAGTACTTGGGTTAATATTCCTAACGGTGGTGAATTCATTAGTCCTTCTAAGCTTCCTGGCGAATCTCTCAAGGTACGTGTAGTAACCTCGATTTTACCTGGTGCCGGAGCTAATACTGATGTAATAGTAACTTTAGGTAATACAACCACTCCTGGTGCTCAAAACGTTACCCGCGATGCTACTGGTGGCGACGTATTCACCGTAGATAATGCTGACGGTGCTACTGGTGAAGTTAATGGCTTACCAGAAAACGGTGTACGGGAAGCTTCTGTATCTCAGAAAGTAACCATCGGTGCTACTCCTGAAGCCTTTGCAACTGTTACTAAAGTACATGGCGCTCAAAATCCAGGTGCTAACCCCAACATTTTGACTGATGACACTTTGACCTACACCTTAGGTTTGAAAGTTGCTGGCCAAGCTGATGTTCCTACTACCAGCAACAAAATTGCTGCGGACTTAGCTGCTACTACCATCACTTTAGATGGCAATGCCGC
Source organism: Synechococcales cyanobacterium VAR_35_metabat_10 (assembly GCA_031418695.1). Classification (GTDB taxonomy): domain Bacteria; phylum Cyanobacteriota; class Cyanobacteriia; order Cyanobacteriales; family Chamaesiphonaceae; genus JAAFHZ01. Next base: position 5,543 of record JANOXZ010000733.1, on the reverse strand, counting down.
AGCTAAGAAAGTATTGGTATCTGACGCTGTACCTGAGTACACCACTGCTCAAAGCGTAACTGCCCCTGCTGGTTGGACTGCTGTTTACACCACCACTGCTAAAGCTACCAATGCAAACGCTGCAACTTGGTTATCGATTCCTGGAACTGGTGCTGTTGCAGTACCTGCTGGCGCAACTCGCGTTGGTTTCGTAGCTGATGGCCCGATCGCTAAGGGTACTACTACTCCTGGCATGTCAATTACAGTACTATTCAGCACCATGCCTCCTGAGGGTGGCAACGTTGCCAACATTGCCCAAGTATTTGGTAGCACAGATGTTAACGGTGTTTCCAAGCCAGTTTACGACGAATCTGGAGACAACAAGCCTAACAACTACAACGATAATGGCACTCCAGCAGTAGTTGACCCAGTTACTGGCAACCCAGTTGTTTCGACTGGTGTGGTTGATCCTATTGCTCCTGGCGTAACTGATACTAACAACAACAACACTGGTACCGGTGACGCTGGTGAACCAAACGTTGTGGCAGTTGCTCCTCCTGGACAAGCTGGTATTTTGAATGGTACTAGCAACACTCCTGGTGCAGTTGGCCCTACTGGCAACAATGACGATTTCACTAACGTCTCCGCCCCAATTCCAGCTACTGTTTGGGTTCTAGACGCCAATGGCAACTATGTTCCAGCTCCAATCAATCCAGGCTCTGTACCTTTCTCGAACACTTTCCAGACTGCTGCTGGCACCCCAACTGGTAGCGTAGACTTGTTGCCTGCAACTCCAGCTACACCATTGCCTACTGGTACTAAGGTAACAATCAGTAACGGTAGCACCTCTAAGGTTTATGAGTTTGATGGCACTAAATTTGTAGATGTTGTCAATGGCGTTGCCACTACAACTCCTGCTACTCCTTTGGTTGTTCCTAACGTAGTTGCTGGTACTAAGGTGAACTACGGAGTAGATGTAGATCTACCTGCTGGCACTCCACAATTAGCTGGTTACAGTGTACCTGTTACCGCTTTTGTAGACGTCAACGGCGATGGTATTTTGGGTGCTACTGAGCCTCAAAACAAGACTATCGATCGGGTTTACACTGGCTACCTCAAGCTGACTAAAGAAGCTCAAATTACTGATGCTAACGGTGCAATTGTAGAAGCCTTCACTGCTGCTCCTACCAAGAAAGCCCAGCCTGGTCAGTCGATCGAGTACAAGATCACTTACTCCAATATCTCGGAAGTTGCTCCTGCCAACAGCGGTAGCGTAACCTTGAATGCTGCCAACATCAAAGTAACTGAGGATGGTAACGCTGCTCCTAATAACTGGGCACCAATTACCACTCACAAAGCAACATCGGCTACCGATAGCAACAATGGTGTAATTACCTTTGATGCTGGTGCTAGCACCAATAGCACTCCTGCTGTAGCTGTTTACAAAGATGTAGTAGCTGGTCCTTTGGCTCCTCAAGCTGCTGGTACATTTAGCTTTACTCGCGTTGTGAAATAGTCTGTCTCCTCTGGGAGTACCAACTTTGCGGGCGGTTCGCCGCCCGCTTTCTTCCAAATCACAGAATGTACGTTGGTCTAGGCTCGGGTGAATAAGTTCAATCGAGTCTACACAAGCGAAACATCTAACAATTTGGTTTTTGTCCTTCGACCTCAGGTCGCAATAGCAAGTTTATTGCAGAGCAAGCGTGAAACAATTTTCCTCGATTCGTAATTTATCACTGTACTGCCTAGTGGCTACTGGCCTGAGTTTAGCAAGTACAGCCGCAGTTGCTGCCCCGGTGCCAACCATCACTAACCAAGCAGAAGGTAGTTACCAGGATCCGATCGATCCTAACAAGCCATTCGTCGTTTATTCTCCGACTCTAAAAATCAGTCTACAAGAAATAGCTGGTATTAGCGTTACCCCTAACGGCATCACCCGCCAAGATGGCAGCTTAAATGGTGGCACCGTAGGCACACCAGCCAAAGATACGGTTTTATTTTACAACTTTGAAATTCAAAATATTGGTGGCGACACTACTAAGTTTTTCGTCCCCAACCTTACCCAAGTTGGCACAGTGGGAACGTTCCAAAAAAACCAGTATTTCGATGGTACTGCTTGGTTGGATGTACCTACTGGTGGCTTTACGAGTGGTGTAATGGCTCCCAAGGCCAAATTACCAGTACGAGTAGTAGTTTTAGTAAATGATGCGATCGGTGATTTACCAGTCACATTAGGTAAGACTGCCGGTTCCATTAATCCTACTCAAACCCAAAATCAGCTACGTACCGACAACCCCGAAGACGTTTATACTGTCGATGTGGCGGATGGCGCAGTTGGGGAATACGATGGTCAACCCACTAATGGTACTCGGGAAGCCCAAGCAACCCAAACCTTCAAAGTAGGTGCTACGCCTGAAGCTCTTGCTAAAGTCAATTTGGAAATAAAACAGCCTTTCAACCCGGCTGACAACACCATTAATTTTGGCCTAAGTTTAAATGTAGCTGACACTTTGCCACCTAATTTGAGCAATATTAGTCTTACCGATTTAACTGGGACTAGTATTTCGATCGATGGTCAGCCCAAAGTTGGAATTTTAATTTCTGATGCTATTCCATTGGGCACTAAATTTGTGGCAGCGGTCACACCAGATAGCACTTGGGTCCCAATTTATTTCTATAGCAGTACTCCCATTAGTTCTACAGAACAAGCTAATGCTGTTACTTGGTCTACCACACCTCCCGATGCCAATACCGCTCCAAATGTCCGGCGGGTAGGCTTTTTTCGCAGCGATTATCGGATGCCTAAAGGGTCTACAGCTACTGGTTTCGAGGTTAAGGTTGAAGTCACCGATTTTAATCGTACCGAGATTTATAATATTGCTCAGGTCTTTGGTACTCAACCTCAAAATCCTAACAGCTCTGCCGACAAAACTCCTAGCACCAAGCTCATCTTTGATGAATCTGGTGACAGTCAACCCAACAACTACAATAATGATGGTATGCCAGGAGTTAAGGATGTAAATCAACAACCCATCTTGTACCCAGGAATTTTGGATGCGACGGTTCCGGCTAATGACCCCCGATCGCCGAACAGAATTGGCCCTGATACTAATAAAAATTCACCAGATGGCGAATTTTTATTAGTACCCTTTAAGGCTGCTGCTCCTCCTGCTCTCAAGAATGGTCCGCGTGAACAGCCCACAGCGGTAGGTGTAACTAACGACAACGATGATTTCACCAATAAGTCTACGCTGATCGGTAATCTGAATGGCGCGACAACTCTACCACTGGTCACTTTTACCAATACTGTACTAAATAGTAGCGACCTTTCTCGGGATATCAAAATACTGCCCCAAGTGTCAGTAGCTAGTGATTTACCCGATGGCACGATCGTCACCCTACTGGATCCAGCAGATGCCAACCTCACAGCAGCATTCAGCTACCAAAACGGCATATTTACGCCTGTAACCAATAGCCCTGCTACCTTGGTGCTAAAAAACGTAGCAGCCAGCGCTACTAAAAACTACACGGTGCAAGTAAGTCTACCGGCTGGCACTCCAGCGGTCAAGGGATTCCCCGTAAAATTACTAGCATTTATTGATACCAATAATGACAATATCCCAGACGCTACCGAAGCCAAAAATGCCACGATTGATCGCACTTACACCGGCTTTATTGAGGTGCTCAAAGAATCACGGGTACTCGATTCTAACAAAACTCCCTTAACTGATACCAAAGGTGTTTTTAGCGAAACGGCCAAACCAGTTCAAGCTGAGCAGTACATCGAGTATCGCATCACCTATACCAACATCTCTACTCCGGCAGTGGCTACTGGCAATAAACCCATTAATGCTACCAACTTCACTATCACTGAGGACGGCATCACTAATCTTCCAACTAATTCTAACAATTGGGGTGATTTGACCACCAATGACCCTGGTTCAGCCGCCAGCACTGCAGGCACTATTACTTACAGTAAAGCTAGCGGAGCTGGCACGGCCACCGATTTAGACATAGTGAAATACCAAAATATTCTCACTAAGCCGATCGAACCCGGTCAAACTGGCACTTTTACCTTCAGACGTAAAGTAAAGTAGCCAATTTGGGAATACTAACTACGATCACCCTTTTCTTTTTTGGGGAATCTGATCTTTATCTACACTAGTTCTGGAGAACTTTTACTCATGAAACGCTCAATCTTCTCTACTTTTTCTACTGTTGCTGTAGTGGCTCTTTCTACCACTATCTTACTAAACAGCAACTTCCCCGTCATCGGCCAATTGGCTGTGCCCGCTGTAGCGCAATCTGCCGAGCAACAGCAAGCAATTAAACTCAACCTTTCTCAATCTAAGAAAGTTGGCTCTAAGTTGGTGCCTATCTCCAACAGTACCTCAGTTAAACCTGGTGATGTAATTGTCTACACCGTTACCGCTAACAACGTAAGCGATCGCACCATCCAAAAACTAAACATCAACCAGAAAATCAAATCTGGCACTGTTTATGAAAGCCAATCAGCTACCCCTGTAGCTAGCGCCGATTTAACCTTCAGCGTAGATGGTGGTGGTAGCTTTTCAGCCAAACCAGTTCTCAACAAAAAGCCCGCTTCTGCTAGCACTTACACCAATGTTCGCTGGGTATTCGCTACAGTGCCACCTAAAAGCAAATCTACTGTCAGCTATGCCGTAATTGTGCGCTAATCCACTCGAAGGTTACGCCGATTCATTACTGACTACCCCGTCGATTCATACTAAAGGAAAAGTTTCGTGTTTAGATTTCAGCCACCCTCAAACAGAATATCTCTGTCTGTTGGTTGTGCTAGCTGGTTGGTATCGAGTTTATTAGCAGCTCAGCCCTTACGGGCACAGAGTAACGATGCTGTAATTAAGATTACCAATCAAGCTCAGTACAATTACAACACCAGTCAAGATGGCCCCAGCATTGGTAGCCAAGATACCACAACAATTCAAAGTAGTACTGGTCAAATCGTCAACGATTTTACTGGCCTAATTGACCCGCTGGGGGTAATTACTGGCTGTAATGGACAGAAACTAGCAGACTACAACGGTTACACCGTAGCCCTTTTTAATGCTGCTGCCGATGGTTTGAATCCGACGGGGTTAGCGACCTTAGTACAAACTGAAGTTCCTGACAACCCCAGCAATACTATTCCTTTGGGTCTGCGACCAAATAGTAACAATGAAAATCCTTTTAAGCTGGATACTGCCAGTACCGGCGCTTACAACTTCTTGTTCAACAGAGCTGCTGGTCAGTTAGATGTAGGTAAAAGCTATATCTTAGTTGTGAAACCACCAACCAACTCTACTTATGCCGAACGCCGAGTACGTATAGATGTTACTAATTTCAGTAACAACATCTTGAGCTATAGAGCGACAAGTTTAGATGGTCAGCCTCTGAACTTAACCGACAATAGCACTGTAGTATCTAGCCAAGTAAACGTCAATGATGCCGCCACCACTGGCCTAAATCTTTCTTTACTCAGCCTCAAGGGCATTGGTGTTAGCGCCTGCGATGCTAAGCCCATCCAAATCGTAAAAAGTGCCGAT
>JANOXZ010000732.1:0-7927 GCA_031418695.1 Synechococcales cyanobacterium VAR_35_metabat_10 | reverse complement strand
CGCCTACGAGATGGGCTGGGCCGAACTGGAGAACGGCAAACTGTTGAGCGCCGCGGAAGCAGCCTTCGACGTTTTGGTCACGACGGACCAGAACCTCCGGTACCAGTAAAACCTCAGCGGCAGGTACCTCGCGATTTTCGTTTTGCCGACCACGAGCTGGCCTGTCATCCAAACCCACGTCGCAGAGGTGGTCGCCGCCGTGAACGAAATGCGCGCCGGCGAGCTTCGAGGGCTGAGCTTCCGGAGGTAAAGCGCACAGCAGTTGCGTGCGGTCGCATAGCGCGTCGGGAGAGCGCCCCGCCCCCCGCGGCTTCACTCAACCCCGGGTTGCCGCCGCCTCGCGCACGATCGTCGCAACTTCGACCGCCACGCCCTGCGCGCGAGATGCAGCAAACCGCCTCTTAAGCTATGTAAAATTCGGTTGGTTATCGCGCCTATCAGCCGCGACGAACGCCGCCACCAGGTCTGTAACCAGTTTAAAGCATCCATCCCGTTACCAAAGCTTTGGGTAGCAAAACCATGACTATCTAGGCTACTCTCCAAACGGCGGCGAATTAAGGCAGCATCATCCACAATTAAAATGTGGGTTTTGCCCGATCGAGGAGCTTGTGGAGCTAAAGTGGAAACCTTTTGCCAATTATTTAAAATTGCTGCCGGATCTAAAACAGCGATCGGCTGACCATCGATCGTCGAGCTAATCCCTAAAATTCCTGCTGGTGGTACTAATGGTTTGGGGAAAGGCGAGACTAACAATTCCGTTTGGCCCACCAGATCATCAGCAATCAGCCAACTAATACCTTTCGGTAACTTAATGCCCACAGCCACAGCGGTTTCTGGCAACTGTTCATCGACCTGTTGCCAATACGAATTCAAATTGACCGCCACAACCCGCTGATCGCCAGCCAATACTTCCCAACCATTTTCTACTTTGACCGCATCATCAAAAATTGAAATAGTTTCGGTGATAGTATCGATCGGCAAAGCCACTACCTGATCAGCTACCTGCAACAGCGCACAGGGCAACAATAGTTGGGTGACAGGTAGCTGAAGTGCAAAAGTCGTACCTTGTCCCAAAACCGTATTTAAACTCAGAGTGGCACCGATCTCTGCCACTTGGTTAGCCACCACATCCATACCTACCCCGCGCCCAGAAACTTCATTTATGGTGTCGCGGGAGGTTAATCCGGGCTGACAGAGAACTTCTAGTAACTTTTGGTTACTACTGGTATCAGTGAGCCTAAAGTTACCAGCCTCGGCTTTTTGGGATAGCTTTTGGGCATTAATTCCGGTACCATCATCACTGATTTCTAAAATATAGATATGACCCTGTCGCTGCAAAGTAATTCTAATCGTACCAATCGCCAGTTTACCAGCAGCAATCCGGTCTTCGATCGACTCAATGCCGTGATCATAAGCATTGCGAATTAAGTGTAATAACACTGGTTCAAGCTGGTGAATCAAGCCCACATCTAGTTCAATATCTTCGTTGGTGACTTCTATTTCAGCGAGTTTATCATAGCGCTCTACCAAATTCCGCAAAATTCCGCGTGCTTTGGTTGTTAAAGTTCTAAATGGCAACAACCGAAAAGATTCAATACCGTCGCGTAACTTAGAAACATTGCGTTCTAAAGTAGTAAATTGGGTCAAACTATTATTACCCAAAGTTTCAATTTCTTGGGCTAACTCCGCAGTGCGCAGAATGTTTTCTAACAAACCATTAATGGTGTTATAGCCCTGGCGATAGCGTTCGGGGGCAGTACTAGCAGTAGATTGTCGCAAAACAGCATAGTCATCTTGCATTTGGCGCAGGCGAGCGATCGACTGCACATTTTCGTCTACCAGCAAATTTAATTGAGCAATTTGAGCCTGAAATTTATGACTGATATCAATCATCCCCTTGGCCGAAAGCAAAGCTTCAGCCGCCTGCTGATTGGATAAATCTAACTTAGTCAGCGGAATCGGAATTTGGATCGCTTGGCGATTATCTTTGCGATCAACCGGCGGTGGAGCTGGAGCTATATTTTCTAACTCACCACCATTGGCTGCACAATCTTTGAGCATCGCCAAATAAGTGGGCAAAGTAGACTTCCATACATAGCTATCTACATGCTCCACTACTTGTTGACAAAGTTCTAACACCTTCGTCCAACCTCTCCCCATCTCCAGATCACTGCCAATTTGCTGAAGTTGATTGATGGTTACTGCTGCTGTTATGCGGAGTTTATCTGGAACCGCAATATCGGTCGCTAGTGCATCAAGCTGCATTTCTAGAGGCAGTACTACAAAATCAAAACCCTGTTCGACAAATTCTTGTTGTAACTGTTGGTTATTGCTCCAGTTTGGCAAATAGACACTTTTAACTTGAGAATGAATAGTTTCTAAACGCTCTTTGGTATAAATTATTGATTGGGGTGAATTAACTTGGATGGTAATACTAGCTGAAAGTAATTCTCCCGCAGTAGCCAAGATTCCAATCAAACCTCGATCGGATAAATCTGGAGCAACTTTTAAATAGCGCAGGTCATCTAATAAGTTTTCTAAGATAGTAGCTGCTTGCAAAGTGCATTCAGCACCTACGGTCACCGCCCCACCTTTAATAGTGTGAACTGCCCGATAAATAGACTGCACATCGGCTGTCCAAGAACTAAAGTTTAGCTGGTTTACTAACCGGAAATAATCTGATAAATGCTGAGTAGTATCGACCGCAAACATCTCACGCAGCTCTTGCTGAAGCTGAGCTTCAGCTTCATCCATTTCCGCATCCATGACCCGAGCTAAGTTTTCTAGTGAATTCATGATATTAGTTTAGAAATGCTTTGTGAGCCAGCAAATTGCGTGGTTGAACAGTGGCAATCGCTGCTGTTGCGGTGGTGAAGATTTGTTGGGAGTCACTGGCTTGAGTAATCAACTGTTGTAATAGTCGATCGCTTTCCGACACATCTTCATGCAGTCCTGAAGTTACCGTTTGAATTTGGGTAGTGTGTTGAAGCAACATTCGCAGACTGAGGTTAGTAGTGGCAGATAAACTGCTTACTTGATTAGCCAATGCTTCAAACTCACGGGCAATGCTATTAAACTGAGCTGGTTCTTGCTCTTGAATTGCCCGGTTAGAAAGTAGCACAGCATTAAAAGCCAATACCTTGGTTAATGCTGCCATCCGTTTTTGCTGGCGTGAAAACTGGCTAGCCATTTCCACAAAGTCATCTAGAGCCAAAGTTCGATTGCTAATTTGGCCATTACCCTGTTGCAAAAATTCTAATCCGGCCAACAAATTATTTAATTCTTGGCGACCATGATCAATTGCCGAACTCACAACTTGTAGTGCTGTCACACTAGTTGTATCAGTATTTGGATCTGACAGCAGACTGCTTTTAATACCCAGATCTAACGAACAAGACAAGAAACTAGTCGAAGCCTCGGGCGGTGCATCTGGCCAGGGAGTTAAGGTATCATTCTCAATAGTTAGCAGATTGTTGGGTAATTTAAAAACCTGAATGTTACCCAGTAACTGATAAGAAAGCTGATTCAGGTGGATTCCGGCTTTTTGGGCATCTTTGGCCTGGGTAGAAATTTGCTGAGAAAGAATTACAATTCCATCCATCGCTGCCGCCGTCAGATCGGTTGCATCCAAAATTCTTTGGCTGGTGCGATTCACTGTTTCTCCAGCTTCTACAGCTTTTTTTGTAACTACCTGCACTACTTCAAATGCTTTGGTAGCCTCTTTGACTTCTCTGGTAAATTCCTTGACCAAATCTCCCATGCTTTGAACTTCTCGATCGACCGTAGATACTACTAAATCTATCTGCGAGCTGCGCTGTTCTAGATTAATCAGGCTCACACTGGTATGCTGTGCCAATTTACCAATTCGATCGGCGATCGATTCAAACTCACGGGCAACCACTGCAAACTGCTCGGGATCTTTTTGCTCGGCAGCACGGGCGGCCACCAAGGAGGCATTCAAGGCTAAAATTTGGGTCTGGGTGGCAATCTCGTTTTGGTCATGAACAAATCGATCGGTTTGGCCAACGAATTCACCCAGGGTTTTGATTTGTTGAACAATTCGATCGCTGCCTTGTTGTAATACTTCGCTGTCTCTTTCTAAATGATGAATCGATGCTTGGCTCTCAGCAACCGTAGTTTGTAAATTCAGCAGAGATTCATTGGTCTCAGCCAACTGCTGAGCCGCTGCCCAAGCAGCACTACGCACATCTTTGGTCAAAGACTGTACCGATCGAGCGGCATGAGTCTGTTCAGTGGTATCTCTAGCCACCATTTCGGCGATTCTTTGGCGGTTTTTACTGCCAGCGGCCACCTGATGAGCGGTGTTGGCTGCTTGATAAATAACTCGACTCAGTTCTTCGGTTAAACGATTTAAGGTATCACCCACTAGTCCCACAACTCCTTCGGACATAGGAACCCGAGTAGTTAAATCTCCCGATTCCATCGCCGATACCGCATTGAGTAGAATGCTGACATCTTGTTGTAAAGCTTTGCTTTCTTTACTAACAATTTTTTGTTCTTTATAACGCCGTTTCACCTCTCCTTGTAGTTGTAACTGCATGGCTTTTTCGGCAGCAACATGATCTTTAATAGAGATCAAAAGTGTTAGCCAACTTACCAGCAAAAAGGTAATGCTTAAGATCAAGAAAAAGAATGATGGAGATGGATGAGTCTTGACAAATGCTATGGTATAAAAACCAATGAAAATCAAGTTGCAAAGCATCGTGATCATCCCTGTTCCTAAGAGATGTGCTTGCACAAATCTTTGTAGAGATTGGAATGACCGTTGTATTTGTCGATAAAAAGGAATTCTCATTGGTGGGGTAAATTACTGTTGAGCGGTTGCCAAAGATAATTGGGTAAAAGTTGAGAATTTGCTAAAACAAATAAATCTTTTGGAATTGCTGGGAAGTCTTTTTTTACCATACTACCTAAAACTCGATCAATCACCACTCCAATATTTTGCCAATTTTTCATAGTTGCTCCTAATCGCACCACCGTAAAACGATCTATTCTGCTAGGTTGAGTTTCAGGCAAAAATTGCCAGCCAGCAACCAAGGTTAAAAAGTTATTGTGATGGTTGGCAACACCCAAAATTGCAGATGCATAGTGAGGTATTTGCAGAACTTTGTTTTGATCTACTTGCAATACTTCACTTACCCAGTTAGCAGGAAAAACCAACGTATACTTACCAACTTCTGTTAGCAAATATCGATCAATCAAAGCAGTAGGTTCGCTAGTAGTTAAGAGCATTGTACCAACCGTTTCTGAAAAATGTCTTCTAGCCCTTCACGCGTTGCTGGCTTAGGAAGATAATCATTAGCCCCAGCTCTCTCTAGACCATAATTAATTTCTAACGGCGTTTTCTTTACCGAGCAAATCACCACATATTGATTACTAATGGTGGGGTCGAGGCGAATATTTCTCAGCAGGCGATAGCCATCAAAATCTGGCATTACTACGTCCAAAAAAACCATTTTATAGGGCTTTTTAGCGATAAGTTCCATCACCGCACTAGGTTCGGCACATTGATCTACTTCATGACCAAGAGATTTCAACAACGAAACCAGGTGGTAGCGATCGACAGCACTATCATCAATTACTAATACATCCATAATAACCCTCTAGATTTAGCCCTAATTAGAAACTTTAGATGTCAATGCCACCGGTTGGAGCAATTTGCTGATTAGTTCTTGCAAAACCACTTGAAAATTAGCATTCTCAGCACTGGAAGTTGGCTTAGCCAAGAATTCACAACCTCCCCATTGAGCGCGCCATTTATTAGAAAGCTTACTATCACCGGTTAAAATCACCACTGGTAAATTAGCCCATTCTGAGTTAGCCCGAATTTTTTCCATTAATTCAAACCCAGAAATTATTGGCATATTCACATCTAGAAATACCACCGATGGCTTGGCCTGAGAAATAGTATTGATGGCTTTCTCTGCATCTGAGCATGGTAGAAAAGAATAGCCAATATTATTAATCCAATGATTGAACTGCTTTAAGAATAGCGGAGAATCATCTACTACTAATATGGTAGGGGTTTCAGCAGATGAAGATTGAAATTCGACAATTCCAGCACGATGCAATTTCAAAAAGGTTTGAGCTACTTCCAAATTATCTTTGCCGGTTGCCTTGGCTATTTCAGTCAGACTTGCACCAGCAAAAGTGGCTATTTCAGTGCGCTCTTGATCATTTAACTTGGCTAGTCCTTCTGCTTTGATAGTAGGCACCAGCTTCATTGAATAAATAATTTGATTGACTTTTTCCCAAGCTTGCCGACGCTGTTGTGCCGTCGTTAACAAGTTGGCCACATCAAAGCCAGGAATTGCAATACGACCCAATTCTGGGGTAGAAATAAATTTTGCTGAACCATCACTAAAAGACAAATAAGAATCAAAATCCATCAGGATCTTCGATCGAATAGCCTGCTCCAATACTTCGGGTGTAATCAAGTTACTAGCATGAATTTTTTCAATCAAGCCATTAATATCAATCTGTTTAGCTTCTACAGCTCCTTGTAACACTCTCCAATGAGCCTTAGAGTTGGCAATATCAGTTGGTGGCACAAAGCGGATCACAATTTTCATCAGACCGGCTGCCGAAATTTTATTACCACCGCTGTAAAGAATTTTCCCTTGATCTACTGCCAAATACCAGGGCAAATTTTTGGTATGAGACAGGCGATCAAATTGGTGTTCCCAATAGCCAGTTCCAGACTCTGGCAAGCGCTCAATTAGCGTTGTCAGCAACTGTCCAGCAGCGAAAGTGAAAGGTCTGGGTTGTTTACTAGATTCAGTCATAGGTGTACAGCGATTATTGGTAATCCCACTATTCAGAGTACCCATTTATCCTGTTCGATTCACCGTTTGCCTCAGATGTTCTGATCATCTTGGCTGCAAATGGCTTGGAGCTGTGCTTGAGCTTTTTGTAAAGACTCAGCCCATTCCTTGACAGGATCGCTGTCGGCCACAATGCCTGCACCTACCTGACCCCATAGCTGACCATTTTGGCAAAGTAGCGTTCTAATTAAAATATTTAAATCTAAATGGCCACGCTGGTCGATGTAACCACAAGACCCATAAAACAAGTTGCGAGGATAGGGTTCTAGCTCAGCAATAATTTCCATACAGCGCAGCTTAGGACAACCAGTAATCGTTCCACCCGGAAAGGTAGCTGCAATCAGATCGATCGGGCTATGTGCAGCATCTAACTGCCCCCGCACGTTGCTAACTAGGTGCATGACGTGGCTATAGCGTTCTACTTTTAATAGTTCATCGACTTCTACGCTACCCCAGCTACAAATTTTGCCAAGGTCGTTACGTTCTAAATCTACTAACATAATATGTTCGGCAATTTCTTTGGCGTTGCCGAGCAGCTCTTGTTCTAACTGTAAATCGGTGGCCAGATCTACTCCTCTGGGTCGGGTGCCTGCGATCGGTCGAGTACTAGCAATATCTTGGTGCAGATCCACTAATCTTTCGGGCGAACAGCTTGCTACTTCTCCCCAAGGAGTCTGCCAGTAGCTGGCAAAAGGCGAAGGGTTGATGGCTTGCAAACGACGATAAATTTCCCAGCCAGAAGAAGCTACTTGGGTCGTAAAACGCACTGATAAGTTGGCCTGGTAAATATCACCTGCTTGAATATATTCTTGGACTTGACGAACGGCGATTTGATATTGCTGGGCAGTGGTTAAGTAAGTAATTTGGGGTGGATCTATATACTTGGGGACAGGCTGTTTCTCTGGCATCTGGAGCTTGGCGATCAAAACCTCCATCTGGTTAGGATCGGTGACAGCCAAATGCAATAGATTGGTTTGGTGATCAAGCACTGCAAAATTAGCCGGTTCATACCAATAGGCCACTGGGAAAGGTAAAGGATCTGGGGAGAGAACTGGGAGCTTCTTTTCTAATTCCCAGGCAGC
>JANOXZ010000731.1:0-6634 GCA_031418695.1 Synechococcales cyanobacterium VAR_35_metabat_10 | reverse complement strand
ACTTTGGCCAAAGGCTCACCCCTTCGAGGGAGTGCCCAGGTTATAGGCTTCGTCTAAACACTATCTATGGTGTATTCTCAACACTAATGACGGGTTAGTAACTGTATGATTCCAGACTGACAATTCCAAATTGGCAATTTTGAATATATAGATCTAGTGACTTGGCATAATTTCATCAGATCTAACTTCGCAACTGTGACTGTAAGGTTTCATTCCACTAGCGCTTCGTTTTTAATATTTATATGGGTAAAATAAAATCGGCGGCTGCTAGCGGCAAATTTAGGTAATCTCAATAACGACAGGGTATGTAAAAATGCTATACCTAGCAGAAATTCAGAAACAAAAAGGCGGCTTTATTGCCTCTGGCAAAGCAGAGTTACGGTTACTGGCTTGCCAGCGCACCGAGCAAAACTGGAGTGCCATCCAGGGTGAAGAGCTAATCGCAGCTCCTGACGAAGCCAATAATTATGGCAGTGGTGTACTGGTATTGGTAGAAATGAATGCCAATCGCCAATTGCAAGGTCAATTGCGCGAAGCTGGTCGCCATTTGGTAGGGATTTTACAAAATCTCTCCCGCCAAATTGAAAAATACAAAAAAGAAGCCGATGAAATTGAGAGCTGGCGACAGTCTCTTAGTTTACAAAGCCAGCAATTACAGTTGCGTCAAGAAGAAATCTATAGTCGGGAAGAAGAGCTAGAATCTACTCGTAGTGAGCTAGATCGCCTGACTTTAGAGTCACAGCACCTCGAAGAAACCCTACATTCTAGCCGCGAACAGCGGGAAGAAATAGAATCGGCTTGGGCAAAATTGCGGGTCGAACAGGCATTAGTCGAGCAACACCAAAGCCAAGGTGGCGAAGGTCTGTCGGTGCAACAAATTTCTGAGATGCGTTCTTTGATTTCGCAGTTGCAGCAGTCTACTCCTGGCAATGTGCAAGAGACTCTCCAAGCGGTAGAGTTCCAGCAAGATTTGTTGCAACAACATTTGGACAAATTGCAACAGCAGCAAAAGCAATCGCAAACTGATGAAGCCGAAATGACTCGGCAACAGCAGCTTATTATTGATCGCAAGCAAGATCTGCAACAATTGCAAGTCTCTTTAGAGCAGGCGCAAACCGAGTGGGAAGTTCAGCAAAATGCCCTGAGCATCCGCCAAGAATACGCCCAGCAGCTCACTAACCGGGTTCAAACCGAAGAAGAAAGTTATCAGAAAATTCTGATGATGTCCCGAGGTGGTGTGGATGTGACCGTCAGCGATCGAGTAGATATTCAGCAAGTAGAAAACCTACCACTGGAAGAACTACAAGAAATGGTGGCTACTCTGCAAAAAGAAGTAGATCAATCCACCAACATGGTTCATCTGCAAGAAGAAGAGCTGGAAGAACGGCAGGCTGATATTGCCAAAATGGAGCAAGAGCTTGCCGCAGCTAGTGACTTCGACAAACTCAATTTAGAAAATGAGTTGACTGACGAGCAAGATGCTTACCAAATGTTGGAGCAAACCTTGCAAGGTCAGCGCGAAACTCTGGCCGATCGGCAGTCTGCCCTGGAAGTTTACATTGGGGTGCTCAACCACCGTCAAGGTAATAACAGCGGTGACATGGAGTGGCACGCTATCTTGAGCATTTTGGCCGAGCAGCGTCGTCAGCAACAAGAGGAGCTAGAGCATACCAAGTCTGAAATTCAGCAGTTGGAAGCTACTATTAACAGCACCAAAGCCAATGTCGAAAAGCAGGTAAATGAATATCTGGTTCGATCGGAAGAGTTGCAGAAAATGGAGCAAATCTTGCAGTCACTACGGGAAAACACTACCGAAGTGCGCGCCAAAATTGCTCTGTATGAAGAGTTGATTCAGCCCCTGCAAAACCAGATCGATACCCTCAAGGGCAACTTGGGTGGCGTAACTGCTCAAATGGGCGGCAGTGGTGCGATCGAGCGTCTAGAAGCGATGCTGAACGACTTTAGTTACAGTCAGCGAGCTGCTGTGTCTAATTAATATCTGAGGATTACCTATTTGATTGAAGGGTGTAGCCTAGTGCTACACCTTTTTCTGCGTCTGGATTTGGAGCTGACTATGGACTACAGCTACAGTGCTGCCACCCCGCAAAGAGCTGCTGCGGCTATGGTGAGGAGCCTGGAGCAACCTGACAATTTCTTCGATCAACCCAAAGCTGGGGTCGTAGTTTTGCAAAAATAGCTTGATTACCCGGCGTTGCAGTGCCAAGGGCAAAGCATTGATGGCATGGCGATCCAATTGACCAGGGGCGACTAAAGCCGATCGATATTGGTTTAATGCCAATTCTTGTAAGTAATCTGATTCGGCAGCCAAAATTTGGGTGGTTTGGGCAAAGTGTGAGGTCACACGGGGATGAAATTGCGCTGTTAGTTCGGCCATATTTTGGCGAACGCGATTGCGGGCGTAGCGCGGCTGTTTATTATAGGCATCTAGCCATACGGGCAACTGCTGCTGTTGACAAAATTGGCCAGTAGACTGGCGATCAATATTGAGAATAGGCCGAACTAGTTGAATACCAGGAGCCAAAACACGAGTAGGCCGCAAACTACTCAGACCCTCACTGCCCGCCCCTCGAATCAGGTTATACATTAAGGTTTCGGCTAGGTCACTTTGGGTATGCCCCGTCACCACATACTGATAACCTCTGGTCTGTGCCATGCAGATCAGGGCTTGATAGCGCCAGTGACGGGCTGCCGCTTCGGTTTCAGGTAAGTCTTGGGCATTCCAACAATAAAAAGGCAACTGCCAGGTTTGAGCCACACTGCGCACTCGATCGGCAATACCCCGATCGGCTGGCCAACCGTGGTCGCAGTGGCCTACGGCTAGTTGCCACTGCCAACGGGTTTGTAAATTCAGCAAAAGCTGCCCCAGGCAAAGAGAGTCCTGGCCACCAGAAACGGCCATTAATACTCTGGAACCCTGAGGCAATAACTGCTGACGCTCCAGATGAGCTTGCAGTTGAGCCGATAGCGACGGTTTTGCTCCCAATGCTAATCCCAACCCCTAACTTTCAATTTAGGTGCGAATGACTCCTGGCCAATTGGGCTGCTCGATTTCGCTCCAAACTTCTTCTACCAACGAAGGCCGATTAGCCTGCACATTGGCTACCAGCTCTTCTAGGTTTAAATCGGGCATGGCGGCAGAAAGATCAAAATCCACATAGCCACCGGGGTCATCACTGAGATTTAAGTTAATCTCGCCGCTGATGTCTGACATTGTACCCAGCTCAAATTTGTCGTCTACAGCAGTAGAGTCCGCCGGGGGCTGGCTAGAGCGTGAGGGAATTGGGGGTAAATCGATCGCTGTACTCATTGCAACTGCGTCAACGCCCGCTGCTGGAGCGACTGCTGACATATTGGTGCCCGCTGAGGCAAAAGCCACAGCCGGGGCGGCAGATACCGGAATGGTGCTAGATTGATGAACAGATTGAGGAGAAGCAGCAGCGCTGCCAGCATCGTCTGGACAGAATTCGATCGACAAATGTAGACGAACTTTACCTTTTTCCCAACCTTGGGAACCAAAGCGCAGAACTTCGCCATCTATGCCATGTTCATCCGACCACTCGGCCAAACTATCGGCAACTTTACTGCGGATTTGGGCGGCTAGCTCACTCACCCGACAGGTGTTTTTAACCGCCACTACTTCCCCATCGGCTAAGGGGTGAAATTGTTTGCTCACGAATATCTCCCAATTATTTGGTGTTACTTATCTTACAGGCTGATTACACTATTGGTGTCGAACGCGCCATTATTCTAATGCATTGTCTTGATCGATCGGCACCGTATTTGTGGAAGTTTATTCTGCACAAATAAACTTTACTGAGATGAAAAATGCAGAGTGGGCAGGGCTGAAACACATACTGAGGGAATTTCAGCTCTGCCCACCATCTAGAAGGCTAGGATGCCTAGTTAAAGAACCAGCCGTAACTGTGTAATCCTTTGCCCAAAATATTTACGCCTAAATAGCAAATCCAAATTACCACAAAACCAGTGGCCGCCAAGATTGCTGGTTTGCGACCCTGCCAACCTTTGGTAATGCGGGAATGCAAATATGCCGCAAAAAATAGCCAGGTAATCAACGCCCAAGTTTCTTTTGGATCCCAGCTCCAATAAGAACCCCAAGCTTCGTTGGCCCACACACCGCCAGCAATAATCCCGATCGTCAGTAAGGGGAAGCCCAAGCCGATAATTCGATAGCTGACGTTATCTAGAGTTTGAGCAAGGCTGAGTCGCTGCGGGGAAAGGGTCACGGTTGGCCGAGTCATGGTTGCCACATTGCCAGTGGGCATCGTCGCAGTGGATGCACCATCTAGATCTGGATTAGAGTTCAGCCGATAGCCGCCAATGCCCAAGGAGTTACCTTGCAATTCTACCTGTTGCCCAGCAGTGACAATCAAAAAAGTGATGGCCATGACGGCACCAACCATCAGGGTGGAGTAAGAGATCATCATTACGCTTACATGCATCATCAGCCAGTTAGATTTCAGTGCAGGCACTAAAGGAGCCGAGTTTTGCATTTCGTCCGGTAAGGTCAAAGCAGCAAAGGCACAAATGCCCATGGCAACTGGGGCAGTGGCTGCGCCCACCAAACGACTCTGGCTCATCTTTTCGGCGACTAGGTGGATCGCGGTGATCCCCCAAGCCAAGAAAAATAAAGATTCATAAAGATTACTGAGGGGAAAATATCCGGCAGCTATCCAGCGAGCTGCCAAAAGTGCGGCTATACATAAATTGGCAACCAACATGCCCACTGTGCCCAGGGTTTTGAGAGGCAATTGGGGGAAAGCTACTCCCACCCAATACACCAACATGGTGAGTAGCAATACGCCAAAGGAAATATTGTCTAGGTAGCTCTGTAACTCAACTAAGTTCATGGCTAAAATTTTTTTATAAATGTAAATTACATCGTAGCTTTTTTCTCGAAGCTAAGAATAAAGGTGTATCAGTTTACTAAGCCTGGGATAGTTGTAGGGTGGGCACTGCCCACGAAGGATTTCAATCAATGTACGAGTCCAAAATCTAGATTTTGGATGATGTCCAATCACATAGACGCTAGATCGTGGGCAGTGCCCACCCTACAAAATGATCTTGCTCAGTGGATTCCAGTACTGTTCTCTGGCTCTCCAGTAAATCAATATAGATCTAGTCTTCCGCAAAAATATAGCGGCGCAGCTCACTAGGATCGGGGTCGGGGCTGCTTTCGGCGAATTCTACCGAATCATCCACGATCGCCTGGATTTCTTTATCGATCGATTTCAACTCATCCGCAGTGGCCAATTTATTTGCCATCAAATAACCAGCAAACTTTTTAATCGGATCGCGGGCAAACCAGAAATCTTTTTCTTCTTGGGAGCGCAGCTCATCTGGGTCGGCCAAAGAATGACCTCTAAACCGGTAAGTTAAGGCTTCAATTAAAGTAGGGCCTTCACCAGCTCGCGCCCGGGCTACGGCCTCCTTGGCTACCCGGTGCACCGCTAACACATCCATGCCATCTACTTCTACTCCCGGCATCCCAAAAGCTGCACCCTTGGTGTAGATTTCTGGAATCGAAGTAGCTCGTTCGTGAGCCATCCCGATCGCCCACTTATTGTTCTCCACCACAAAAATTGCGGGGAGCTTCCAGAGAGCGGCCATATTTAAGCATTCAAAAAACTGACCATTGTTAGCAGCACCATCACCAAAAAAGCTGGCCGATACCAAGTCATGAGTAGGATCATTCAAAGCTTCCCGCCGATACTTGCTAGCAAAAGCCGCCCCCGTAGCCACCGGAATTCCTTCCGCAATAAAGGCATAGCCCCCTAAAACTCGATGTTCTGCTGAAAACATGTGCATAGAGCCACCCCGACCCTTGCTACAGCCAGTTTCTTTGCCAAATAGTTCGGCCATTACCTGACGAGCGGGCACCCCAGCACTCAAAGCGTGAACGTGGTCACGGTAGGTACTCGAAACATAGTCTTGGCCACCGCGCATGGCTTTAATTACCCCCGAAGAAACCGCTTCTTGTCCGTTGTAGAGGTGGACGAAGCCAAACATTTTACCCCGATAGTACATTTCGGCGCATTTGTCTTCAAAGGTGCGCCCGAGCACCATGTCTCGGTACAGAATCATTCCTTCAGCTTGAGTGATTTCATCGGCTCGGGGCTGAAAGGTTGGTGCAGTTCTCTCTTGAGGCATTGGTTCCGTGCTCTTAATGGATGTCTTCAGCAAATATTTTAAGACTTTATCGGTATTAAGTTCTACTTGATACCGCAATTTTTATGCAAGCTTAGATATTTACGGTATTAATTAACCTCAATCAACTACCGATTGACAGTGGATCAGTGAAGATTATCCTAACAATCGTTGCCAAAAATTACCCCATAACTAATAATAGGGGGGATCGAAAGTTCGTCTTTATCTAAACTTTTTATGGCGGCAGATCAATTGATGTCAAATACTGCATCTATCGGGCGATCCATGCGCATTCCACTCGATTATTATCAGATTCTTGGTGTCCCCACTGCGGCAACAATGGGTCAAATTCAGCAGGCTTATGCTGACCGCAATCTGCAACAGCCCCGCCATGAATATACTTCTACGGCGATCGAATCTCGCCGGAAGTTGTTGGGTGATGCTTACG
>JANOXZ010000730.1:0-32723 GCA_031418695.1 Synechococcales cyanobacterium VAR_35_metabat_10 | reverse complement strand
ACTTTGAAGGCTTCGGCTAAGGCTTGGGAGGTTTCGACCCGCAGCACATTGATATATCCATAGGAAGAATTCTTGAGATTATTGCGCAAATCTAAACCCGATCGACGGACGATCGCTACCGAACCGAAAGTTGGATCGGTGGCATTTTGGCGAATTACTTCACTAATGCGTTTATCGCGCCAGTATTTGGCAGTCTCGCTAATAAAATGCGTGAATGAACCATGAAAATTGGGATTAGGGCGGGCATTAGAACCTGGACTGGCCTTGGTATAGCCAAAAACTCGACGATAGGCTTGAAATCGATCGGCTTGACCATAACGCAAAATATTATGCTTATCAAAGCGATAAAGTCCGTAGGCTCCTTCGCCGTTAGAAATTCGTAAGGTTCCGGCGCGGAATAATTCTTGTAGTTTTTCCATGACCCGGAAAACACCGAGCAGTTCGTGAATGCAAATATAGTACAGATCGGCAGATGCCAGAATGCGGGCGCTGGCGACGGTATCGTCATAGTCGATCACCCCTCTAGATATTTGGGTATCACCTAAGCTTGTGGGTGAATCTTTGCCTAGACCAATTAAATCAGCAAGTCCGCCATCAGCAGGGGTGTCTTTGCCATTTTGGTTGGCATAATAATCATTGAGCTGGTCATCAATTTTACGATTGAGAATTTCGGCTAGTTGGGGATTAGCAATTAGTTCTGGTCCGAGGTTTTTAATCGCTTCTTCTAATAAAGCAGCGGCCTGATCATTGCGATTATCATATTCGTTAGTCTTTACCACGGTCAACTCCCTGTTTTTATATAATTACAAATTACGATCTGGCTCAGACTGCTAATTCAGCGAGAGCATTTAGTTGACTTAAAATATTGTCTAAAGCCCAAGCAACTCGTTCGTTAGAGAGAATTTGTTTTAGCATCGATTGACTGGATGAATTCATCGCCACAATGGTCTTGAGATGGGTAACTACAGGTGCGATCGTCCAAAATAATCGATCGGCTTGATCGGTCACGAAATCAATTCCATAGGTACTATCTAAGGCACTAGGAGCTTCAATATTGGAGTAACGATCCAACCAGTCAATTAAATCGCTGACGGTAATATTGGGTAGCCAGGTTGATAGGTAAGATGGATTTGGAGGTGCAGTCCCTCTGCTCACGGACAAAATCGCAGGTAAATCTAGCGCGGTAAACAAACTGGCGCGAGAACGGCGTTCATTTTCACTCAAACCGACTGATTCTAAAGCATTACTAAAATCTAAATTTGCTTGAGAAACGATCGGTAGTAATACTCTGGCTCGATCGACTCTAACGCTCAGAGAATCAACCCGCCCAAATTTACCAGCATTGAAATATCTTGCCCAAGCTTGACTGAGGGTTTTGATATAAGATTTAAGCAATTTGAAATTAGTAGTTTGCTCTTCATCTTCGATTGTTACTGCCAATTGTGGATCGTTGAGATATGCTTGTCTGCCAAATTCACTAGTAGATTCATCAACAGAGCGTAAATAGG
Organism: Synechococcales cyanobacterium VAR_35_metabat_10; assembly: GCA_031418695.1. Lineage (GTDB taxonomy): Bacteria > Cyanobacteriota > Cyanobacteriia > Cyanobacteriales > Chamaesiphonaceae > JAAFHZ01. The sequence continues at coordinate 31,215 of JANOXZ010000730.1, read as the reverse complement.
ATTCAACTAAATCCGATCGCGGTTCGTCAGCACGACGAAATTCTTCGACGAGAAAGTTGATTCGGCCACGAATTAATTCGCGTAGAGCTTCGACACTTTCTTTATCTGCTTTCGGCGAGAAATATTGAATCCCGGCTAATACCTTGAGGGCATCAGTCATATTCGTACTCACCTGACGATAGAGAATTGCTTGCTCTGTGGAAATTTCAGCCAATAATCCATTAGTGCTATAGCTCTCAGCACCAGCAGGTAGGGTCATGGTTGATCGACCATAACCTTTACTAGGAAAGGCTGTATCGAGAGCACTAACGAAGTTATTGGCACCTTTACCAGGAGATTTGCCTAATACTTGATTGATGGCTCGATCGACTACTCGTTCCCATTGATTGGAAGTATTAGTCGGGCCAGATTGAACCGATCCACTATCGTAAGCAGTTTGTTGATTACCTGCATAGCGTTTAAAGCTACCTAAAAGATCGCTTAGTAGCAGAGCGGTGCTTTGTCCGGACAAAGGAATCGGATTAATAGGTTGAGTCGCATACAGTTGCGCCATTAGTCCTCTACGTAACAATTTAGATTGTTTAGCATAGGAACGACTGAGAGATAGATTGTTTATTGCCATGAGTTGTAATTTCCTCCTGTTGATTTACAGATGTGAGGGGATGCTGGGAAAGCAATCTATGAAAAAAAGATTTCAACCCGATTTTTGTTGCGATATATTGTTTAACTAGATAATTATACCGTCTCAGTATCAGCTAATCTACTATAGAGGATTTCTAGTTCTTTATGAATCCGAAAGAAGGATGCAAAGGTATCTGGCTCTCCAGGGTTAACCTTGCTACCTAGTTCATTTTTCTGAATTGCATCTTTAACAAATTTATCAACTGCTGTCCCCCAAGATTGTGTTAATTGATCGATTTCCCCTAAGTCTAAATTAGGATCTCGATCATCTATCAATATTTTCGTCCATCTCTTAGGATTGCCACCAGGTATAAAATCTAGGAATAAGCTGTCAGGCTGAAAGTTTTCTATTTCATTTGTTAGATCGAGTTCTTCATCTTCAACTACTTCGAGAGAACGTTTAAGATTCTCGATTGCATCTGAAAACTGTTGTTTAAAGTTAGGCTGTGAGAATGTAAGTGGTGTTTTTAAATCAGATAAAACTTTCCAGTAGGAGTATAGTGGACTGACTATCGCACTAAGCTCTTCTGTATTTTTGACAGCTACTGCTATTAGCCTCTCAATCTCCTTGAGAACTTGATCGTTTCCAATAGTTATTTTCTTAAAAGCCTCTGTTAACTTGTTGTAATTGTCTAGATCCTGTTGAGTTAATTCAGCCATAGCCCTATCGTCTCCCTAAAATACGGTAAAAATTATCTGTAATAGTCTGCGGACTAGCTAGCTGTTGATCTAAAGCGAACCTTGCCGCACTGATAGTAAACCTGATGGGAATTGTTCCCATATCTTGTCCTGCTGCTAACCGTTGACCAGCTAACTTAATCATTTCCATTTCTGGTTGACCAAATTTTAATACCTGAGCCAAAGACTTATTGCCAAATTGACGATAGGGCTGAAAAACCATAGTATCGACAACCATTTCGGCAGCAGGGTAAAAAGTCTGCATAAACGGTGGCGGAATATCAGTTGGGGTGATGTGTGGATAAAGCCGCATCCACAAACGATTTAAATCTGTTGCCATTTTATCAAAGCCCAACCTTCGTAACAAAATGAGGTTAATTAACACCCGCAGATAAGGAGTCGGATGCACAGCAAAAGGGCTGAATTTTACAGTGCTTGGCGGAGAACGTCCCACTACATCCATCAAAGATTCCACTGCTGCTGGTCCACCTAAAACTAAAGCAAACATATCTGCCATCGTTTCTTTGTGCCAGTTAGCCCAAATTTTGGCAATATCTGGGGCAATTTTGCCTTCAACAGTCAGACGTTGAAACAACCGAGCCGGGATTTCTTCCCACAGACCTAAATCAGCCTGTAGATTGTGAGATATCTCATGCAGCACACTCGACAAAGCCCAAACGTTATCTAAGCGATGCTGAGGCAACATAATCAGAGGAAAAGGGTTGGGATTCCGCCGCAGGCGGGTCATTGGAACACCACGCCGAAATGTTGCCGGACTGAAACCACTACTAGCATAGCTAAGAGGCAACAAACTAGGAGTTGGTTGAGCATTTCCCAATCCGGTATATAAGTCTTCGTAACAGTTAGCAGCAATCCGATCGACCGCTCTTAATCGCTCCCCAAAGTTAGAGAGTCGTTGAATGAATAAATCAAAATAGAAATCCCAAATCCCCTCCACATAAAGGACACGGCTGCCAACCATTTGTTTTCTTTCTAGCAGTACCCTGAGCCGATCGGTTGTTGGTTCGCTGCGGGCTGCTTTGGCAGCAGCATCTACCCACCGAGCCTTTTCCACCAATTGACTACGAAAGCGATCGATCAAGCGATTGACAGCTTCAATATGTACTTCGCTAGGCGCTGCCGGACTAGTACCAAATTCGTCTTTAGTAAAAGGACGGAGAGACTTGGCATGACGAGCTAAATTAATCGACTGAATATTCAGCCAGCGATCTAATAAAGCCTGTTCGCCGATCGTAGCCGCACCTTTCAAGTTACCCGGTTGGCGAGGGATCTGGACTGGTGGTGAAGAGGGTGTTTTAGTTTGACGAGCAGTAACCATAATCAAGGCTTTCCTAAGCTTTGGATAATTAGCGACGAATCATGCGTGCTGGTATTGGAGTTGCACAGTTAGGGCAATGGCGAGTAGTTGCCATAGGATTTACCATCATGGGGTTTGCCATGCGGCGGGGAGTTGGTGGAGCAGTTCTTTGACGAAGCACTGCATTTCGTACAATTGCCTGTTGGACTCTTTGAGGAGTTCCTAATACCCGATTAGTTGATGATGCCAATGCTCTAATTGCAGTAGCACTATTAATTGGCTGACCATTCCGAGCTGCTGCCTTAAGAGTAGCGATCGCCTGCCGTTGAATAGTGGGAACGGTGCGTAGTAGTTGTCGTCCAGCAGGGCCTTGTTGACGGAGCATTTGAGTCATTCTGCCAGTAGCTTGAGCCAATATTGGGGTTACAGGTCGGAGTGCCCGCTGTCCACCCATAATACGAATGGTAATGGGCAGAGTCGCGGCGATCGCTGCTTCCGACTCAGCTTCATTAACAGCCTCTGCTGCTTGCGCTGCCAAAAATTCAGTCAAAGCCGCTTCATGTGCCATCTCATGATTGGCAACTTCTGCTTCAGCCTCATTGGCACCAAAGAACTCGGCCTCCATTTGCATGGATTCCATCTCACCTTCTCTTAATAAATGCTTGGTGAGCTTTGCAGCTAACGGAGCTGCCACCAAACCAACTCCTGGAATCATTGCGGCTAGCTTGCCTGCCAAAATTGGGGCAAATCGCTTAGCGAGAGGAGCAGCTACCTTCACGACTGCTTTCAAACCTCTACCGATCGAGCGAAAAGCTTTTTTAAAGAAAAACTCACCTTCATCTTCAAATTCATGGCTTTCCCACTCATCCTCAAACTCAGGATTGGAATAAGGGTTACTATAGTGAGTCTCAGGATTTGAATAATGGGTTTCGTTGTTTTCCCACTCATTCTCAAACTCAGGATTGGAGTAAGGATTGCTATAGTGAGTCTCAGGATTTGAATAATGAGTTTCGTTGTTTTCCCACTCATTCTCAAACTCAGGATTGGAATAAGGTTTACTATAGTGAGTCTCAGGATTTGAATAATGGCTTTCATTGGTTTCCCACTCATCTTCAAATTCAAGCTCAGGATTTGAATAGGGATTGCTATAGAGAGTCTCAGGATTAGAATAATGAGTTTCTTGAACGGCTGGTGATTCAAATAGTGCTGTTGCTTGTGTCATGGTGAAAACCTCAGAATAATTTAATGATTCTCAAAACCTGATGGAAAGATTGGCAACCTTAGAGCAATAAATTAATGTGCTGTAAATGATTAAAAGTAGAGTGCCAGTAGAAATGGATTGATATAGTGGAACAAAAAAATACTAAGTCAATCAATTTAAGTACACTAGCAGATGCAGAATGTTTTATGCTAATCACACATTTTGGGTAGCACAAATGAGTGACCACAAACGTGCTACTAGCAAATAACCCAGAAAAAGATGAAAATCGAGATTCTCCGTAATTCTTAATCTTCATCACCTTTTCAAGAAAATGGACGTGAATAACAAGAAAGATAGACGTGAATAATAATCATTGCTGTAAGGGTAAAGATGATCATGACTTCATCATCCGAACTGTCCATCAAATTTCATCGGCCACACCGCACCTGCATTCTTGACCCAATGCTGGCTTTATCTTGTTATGGTGTGCCTCTAGTTACACAGCTCGGCACAGTGATGGATCTCTGGGTAGGAAAAGAATTTTGGCACATACTCGAAAATACCAGATTTTATTCACAACACCCAGAATCGTTACTGCTTAACAGGGCTATGCCCGACCACACAGAGTACATAGCTTCTTTTTCGGCACAAGAAATCAGAAAATCTCTACAGGAATGGGCGAAGCTGCGACAAGGAATGGATCTAGATGGCACAAAATTATTTTGGTTAGGCGATCGATTGAATGAATCTTCATTACCTCAGGGATTACAGTCGAACACAATTCAGAAATATGAGATTCTGGCCAGTTCCTTGGAAAATCAAATTCCCAGATCATCACAGACCAGTGAAATACTCACTTCACTTTTTAGTGATACCGTGGCCTTATCGGCCAGTTTAAGCTCCTCTTTTATTTTGACTCGTCAATATAAAACCAATGACAATGATAGTCTTTTACCTGAAATTTGTTTGGAGTTAGAAAGCTTTGGAATCCCCTGTCAGACTGTAGATATAGCAGACAAAATGATGGTAATCGAGCAGGACTACTTACGCAAGCTTTTTGTACAAGTTGGTTTATCTAAGTTTTTATGGGCTGGATTGAAATTCAGCATCTTACATTTATTGGTGCCATCAATTGCACAATCTGGACGATTGAACAAAATATTGCGTCACAAATTGTTTCAGATTCTGAGGTAGATGATTTTAGTAAATCGAATGCTAATTTATGGGTGGGAAGCAAATGCTTTTTGTATCAACTATGACAATAAGCCTCAATAACAGCACCTTAGTCTATCTTATTTCAACCGTAACTTGCGCGCTGCTGGCAATTGCCACCAAGCTAAATGAGGCAAATCGTGATGCTCCTCGTGATAGCCAAAGTGGTAGCAGCTAATAAAAGACCAAAACTCAGAGAAAGGGGTGCTGGTCGATCGGCTCTCATTTACATAACCATCCACTGGCTCACTATGAGGCAAAAAAGTACCAAAGAAAAAGAGTTGGAATGAGCTGGCCACGGAAGGAAACACCCAAAACCAAGCAAGATTGCCTTCTGGGACATGTATTAATTGGTGGATGGCATGAAAAATCGAAATTAGAAATACTATTCGCAACCAACTCCAGTAGTTCTGCATAAAGTTGAAATACCAGGCAAAGAAATTGCTCTGCTTGCCATTGTGATAATCGGGGTCGCCCACTATTGCTGGAATCTCATGGTGAGTATTATGCATCAGACGCATTTTGCCAAAGGGAAACATGGCATACACAAACAACACAAAGCTACCGATCGCGTCATTTAACTTCGGATTAGTAGGGGCGATCGAACCATGCATTCCATCATGTGCCGTCACAAACAGCCCCACGTACAAAAACATCTGCCAAGCAAAACCCACAAATTTCATCCAGATCGGCAACTGCGCCAAGTCCAAACTGAATAATACAATCGTGCTCGTTGCCCAAATACCGATCAGTGACAGTGCCACCCACAGTCCCTTATTTGTCGCCTGTCCTGTCATGCCCAACCCCGATCGCCCAAAGGACTTCTATAAAATGCTTTACATACCTTAACATTTACAGCGAAATAGACAAGGACAATGGTTTGCCACCAGAACCTGCCATTGAGTTAAACTGATTAAAAAATAATTCCACTAAATCCATGTTCCAGGTTTCTAAAAACATCAGCTTGCCCCTTAGCGAAATCGAAATCAGCGCCATTCGATCGCAGGGTGCCGGTGGTCAGAACGTAAATAAGGTAGCCAGCGCCATCCATCTGCGGTTTGATATCTCAGCTTCGTCATTACCAGAGCACTACAAAGTGCGACTGTTGAAGTTGCGCGATCGACGAATTACCACCGAAGGCGTAGTAGTGATTAAGTCTCAGGAGCATCGCAGTCAGGAACGGAACCGTGAGGAGGCGCTCGATCGATTACGTTCTTTGATTTTAAGCATGGCAGTGATAGTGTTACCGCGTAAAATTAGGCAGCCCAGTGTCGGTCAGCATCGACGACGATTAGAATCTAAGAAAAGACGATCAGAAACCAATGAGTTGCGACGGAGCTTGCAGTAGAGAATTCTAGGGCAAGATTTAGAGCTTTTTTACTTTCAATCATTGTAAATGATGGCTTTTAGCAAATTCATGTAGTGCTACCAACATCGATTCAAAGAAAGGATTGGCGGATTCTAAAGGAGAATTGTTTCTAGATAGCACCGGGTGCTTTAGTACAACGCTGGCATGTGGCACATTAAAACACTTGCCAATTCTGAACATTTCGGCTTGGGGCGATCGAGCAACCAATTTTTCAATATCAGTAATATCTGCGGTGGTATCAGCCTCGGAATGAGCTGCAAACAGCGGTTGTGCAACCACATGCTTGGTCATCAGTCGCTCTACTTCGCTAATCAGCTTAGATAGCTCAGAAGCCCCGCCAATATCCATCTTGGAATACCGGTAAGGGTTACCACTAGGTGAATCGTTGGCCAAACTAGTGTGATCTAGATGATCAAAAAATGCGGCCAAAGGACTGCGTAGCAATACTTCGGTTAAATTTCCTAAACCCTCAATATTATCCAAACTAGCCAAACCTAACGCTGCCGAAAATAGAAAAACACCACCACTAATGATCTGTGGCTGGGACATCGCCATATCAACACTCAAGGTTCCACCAGTAGAAAAGCCCCCGATCGATATCTTTCCTCCACTTTGCTGAGCAGCCTGCACCGCGAACTTCACATCTTCTTTCCAGCGATCGGCAGAGGCATCCTTCATATTTTCTGGTTGCTTCAAACCATGAGCACGCAACAAGGGTAGATAAACATCAAAGCCCATTTCCGAGCAAAAATATTCGCCGATTTCCCGCAAAAAATAAGGAGAATCAGTCAAACCATGGACTAGCACAATGGCGTCATGAGTACCTCCATGCTTAAACATCAACGGATGACAGCCATCCCGCACATCTGCCTTGGTTTTATAGCCCTTAAAATGGTTGGCATAATAGCTGTCCCAATCTTTTAACATCCCGGACATGATTGATTACCTGTTGCTTTAATGTGGATATTTGCCAAAATATTATGGCTTGGAAAACGTTGATTTAATGACTTTGGCAATATTTTTGGCCACGGTTGCATCATTCCAGTAGCTGCCATGGGCACCACCACCGCCTAATAAAGATAAAGGAAACACGGGTACTAGGTTGACAGCCTGTTCTAATATACTAGGAGTAGTCATAATATCTTTGATCGATACAAATTTCATGGCACCTTCTAGAGACAATTTCATGGCACCGGTTAGTGGATAGGCGATCGGATCACCGGGATGGGCATAGTTTTGCCAAGGCAGCGGCGCACCCATAATCTTAGACGAAGACTCTAGAAATTCTTTCAGTTTAGGGGTGAGATTGAAATTCTTGCCCTTGCCAGAATTGATCAGATTAAACAAAGCGATCGGGGAACCCATGGTATGTAAACTAGCCAGCGGAATCCCGATGTTTTTAATATCAATAGCTGCTCCATCAGATTTATCTAACTCTTTGCCAATCCCAAAAAAACAGCTTCGTAAATCTTCTACTGCCTGGAGAATATCTGGCTCTAAATCTTTATCTTCCCAGCGATCGGCAAACATAATATCAAACAGAATCACCGTGCCCCAGCTATGAGTGACTAAATGCAGCCGATCTTGATCCCCAGTCAAAGGCGACTTATTCTGCATTTGCTGCAAATCAATTTTTAGTTGGTGTAGCGCCTGGGCGGTAAGTTGTTTGATGATATCAACACTTACCCCACGACTTAAGTAGAGAGCAGCATCGCCCACAAAATTCAGGATGGCATTTTTGCGTAAATCAGGGAACCAAAACTTTTTCCAAGTGGCAAAATCGCCAAGATCTTTGGCAGTCTTACCATTATCATCAGATCCTTGTAAACCCTTGCTCAGTTCGGTGATCGATGCTTCCGCGATATTCCCCCAAAACAAAAAGATTGGTTTGATCTTTCTAGTAGAACTAGAGCCAACTTCTTTTTTGATCACATCAAACATTTTCTGAGCTTGAGCCTCAAAATCATCGCTGTTTCGATTATTAACCCCATGAATGAAAACAATAAAATCTGTTGCCATAAAAATTCTCAATTAATAGCCAATTTAATGATTTATTTCGATTTGCAAGTTGTGGTGTTAGAGAGAGATGATAACTTCTCTCTCCGAACATTAGCTAAATATGAATACTATTCATCATCGTTTCTAACGGCAGACCAGGACTAATTTCGTCTCTGCGTTGCCAAAGTAGCTCTTTTAATGCTGGGTTGCCATTTTCCAAAATAGGGTTATAGCGCACCTGAGATAAAGTCCATACCGTTAGAACTTGCTGAACTTGCTTCTGAATGACATCCATTGGATTGTAATGTTCATCATGGCTATTCCAGAGGCCAATCGTTGCATAATCTACATCACCACCATCTTCATATTGTTTGTAGTTCAACCAAGAATGTAAGAAAGAGCAGTGATAGATCAAATAGGTGCAGAGCTTTTGTAGTTCTGTAACGTTAGCGATCGCCAATGTGCCATATTGTTTATCCAGAATGGAATGCTCCACCAAATCTGCGGACATTGCCTCAATCTCTGGCCAATGTTTGGTAATTTGCTGACTCTGAGCAGCAAAGAAACCAGCCACATATTCCTCGATCGCCCCCCAAGCAGCCAAAGCTGCCGGATCAAATAAATTATTGGCCACCACATCGGGCAATACATGTTGCCGAGGGTGCCAGTCGTGGAAATTCAACTCACTGACTTCTGCTACAATCAATTTCTCTACTTGTTCCTCGTCTAGCGCCGAAGCTTGAGGAATAATACCAGTTTTGCCAAAAATAATTGATGCACCTAGCTTGTTTACATTTAACAACCCCTCAAAATGCGGCTCCAGCAAAAGTTTAATAGGGTTGTTCACAATATTGCGATAGTAAGGCATCGCATATTGCTCCACGTTTAGGTGAGTGCGAGCCAAATGAGACTGGGCTTCTTGTAGAACAAACTCAACCGATCGGAATAAACGCTTTGCCCATTCCCAATCTGGCTGTCCGGGTAAATTCAGAACTGTCGCATCATTGAGTTCATATTCGATCGAATGAACTGTTAAAGTCTGCCCTGTCAATATAAACCGCGCCTCAATCATGGTCGGGAAGATCCCACCCGGCTTGACCTTATACTTTTCCTTCGGGCAGTTGTAGCGAATAACATACTGCCAGGACTGGTCTTTAGCGGGTTTCATCTTGCCGGGATTAAAACCATTCAAGCGACGCTCTACAAAAAAGGCATCACTAAACTTATCTGGGCGACAACGGGTTAAGTTTGCAGGCATGATGGCTGGTGATGCCAACTGCTGAATAATTTCTACTATTCCCGAAATGCCCAATAACTTACCTGGAGCTAATTCTTTAGCTGGAATTACAGACAGTCCGATATTGGCGGCTAAGCGTGGTTTTGGGGCAACCCGAGGCGGTAATTCTAACCTAGGGTCAAGACGGGGAATATCGACACCAGCGACCCCAAAATACTTAAAGACATCTTTGGGTGCAGGTATTTTATCCACTCCCCAATCAACTAATTCAGCGCTGGGCGGCTGATACTTACGCATGTTCGCCGAAATTTCATAGACGATCGATCGCACATGGTTGATCGAAGCGGTTTCATGAACCGAGTGAGCCAAAATCAGCGCTAAATCTGCTGGTGCATGATAGGCGTTAAACTCTAATTGCTCAGCAAACTCGTCGGGTAGCATCGAATTCAGCGTCAGTTGAGCCACATCTTGAAAAGGATATATGGTTTCATCCCAGGCTTCGGTACAATCTTTGGCTAGTTCATTTTTTGCATGATCATCAGAAATAGGCTGTAACTGAATTTGCAAGACATAGCTCACCCCTCCCTGAGTAACCCGTTGCTGGAAATCTTGACGCAGGTAATTAGCTGGCCGAAAATCGTTAGCTAATCGGGGTAGAAAATCTAGTGGTAAGCGAATATCTTTGATCGGCACAAACCCGCTATCTGGAGACCGATCGGCATTAATCAATCGATAGCGCATGTAGTAATCTTGCGGCTCACATTCGTTAGACTGAAACAGATATGTAGTCTCAGAGTAGTAGTGTAACTTGGTATATGACTCTGGATTACGAACAATTTCGTGAAAAATCGGTAAAAACTTGGGTAGCTCTGGCAACATTTTGGCTCTATCTTCTAGAGAGCTAGCCAACCAACGACTGAAGATCGCAGCATTGCTAAAAGTGAAGCAATGGCCAGTACTCATTAAAATATCTGCCAAGTAACCATCTAAATCTAAACTGTCGATCGGATCATCAACCTCACCATTTAAAATCCGAATGCTGGCTCCGCGACCATCGATAATTGCATCATCAGGGAAACCCTTAATGTTGGCGTGTCGCAGCAGTACCGGAAAACTCTTACCCGAACAAAACACTCGATGGCTAGGAATAGAGAGATTTGGTAAAACCTCCATAGTCCCTGACGCTACTATGCCAAAGGAGTGAGTTGCTCGTTTGCCTTTGATCTGAGCAACCTTGCCAAAAAAGCTAGCAACATTAGAAATTATGGTTTGAAATTTCGGTTCAATATCTACCGTTCGGGGATCGCCAACCAAAGAACTTAGCATATCTTTAGCATCCGTCAACTTATTTTCTGTCAACATAGCAGCTCTCCCTGAATTTGGAAACTCGGTATTATTGTAATACACAAGCAATTTCATTAGATAGATGGCTGGAGAATCGCTAGAAAACTACGCCTAACAGCTTTCTAGCGATATCTACCGCCAATTCCTAGAATCTTTTGTAGCATAAAGCAACTTCACCTGATTAAGAGTAAGAAAAAGTAAGTAATTTCCCTGATCAATAATTAAGAAATGTAAATCCATTTTTGTTTAACCTACAAATTAAACGGTGAAAGTATTATCATGCCTGCATTCCACTATCTCTAAATTGCGTCTCAATGACCGGACAAAAAGCGCTCAAAATCTTCGATCGGCTGCTGGAGCAAAATCAACTGGGGAAGCTGAAAGATACCCCGTCGGTGGTTTTGTTGCAGATTTATGAAGGCAAATCTTACCGGGATATTGGCGAAAGCCTAGGTTATGAGCCAGATTATATTAAGCAAGTAGCCGCAAATTTATGGCAGATGCTGTCGGGAATTGTGGGTGAAAAAGTTTCTAAGAGTAATATCAAATCTATCCTGCAACGCTATGAAACAGAACTGAATAGTGTGGACTGGGGCGAGGCGATCGATGTCTCTCGTTTTTATGGCCGCACCACCGAGCTGGAAACCTTAAAAGATTGGATTATCGATAGCCGCTGTCGGTTGGTGGGGATTTTTGGCTGGGGAGGAATCGGCAAAACGGCGCTCTCAGTGAAACTCGCCCAACAGTTGGAATCACAGTTCGATTTTGTAGTATGGCGTAGTTTACAGCAAGCTCCCACCACCGACGACTTACTAAACGAAATTCTGCCGATCTTAACTGGCTCGGACGTGCAAGAAAGCTCCTTCACCTTATTGATGGAGCAATTTCGGCAAAAACGCTGTTTGTTGGTGCTGGATAATGTGGAATCAATTCTGCAAGCAGGGAATCGCAGTGGATTGTACTTAGCAGGCTACGAAGCTTATGGTCAGATGTGTGCGCGGGTGAGTGATGAAATCCATCAAAGCTGCGTGGTGATTACGGGACGAGAAAAACCCAACGGGATGACTTTGCGGGAAGGAGCCGAGCTTCCAGTGAGATCTTGGCAACTGGGAGGGCTACCGATCGAAGCGGCTCAACAAATTTTGACTGATAAAGGCATTACAGCTTCTCTTGGCGATCAGAAGAACCTAATTAACTATGCTAATGGTAGTCCTTTAACTCTCAAGCTATTAGCTACTAATATTAAGAATCTCTTTGGTGGCGATGTTCAAACATTTTTAGCTCAAGGCACCGCTGTGTTTAGCAATCTTTGCGACTTGCTACAGCAACAGTTTTCACGACTCTCGGTGCTCCAGCAGCAGGTGATGTATTGGCTGGCAATCAATCGGGAAGGGATCACACCAGCTAGGTTACATGCCGAAATATTGCTGCCAGTAACCCTAACTCAACTTTTAGAAACCCTCGAAACCCTGCGCGATCGATCGCTGATTGAAACCACTGCGCGGGGCTTAACCCAGCAGCCGGTGATTATGGAATATATCACCGAGCACTTAATTCAGCAGATCGAGCAAGAAATAATTTCTGGTGAGTTAAATCTGTTTAAAACTCATGCTTTAATCGAAGCTCAGACCCAAGACTACCTGCGTGATGCCCAGATTCAGCTAATTTTGCAGCCCTTGGTCGATCGACTATCTATGCATTTCCCCGGCCAAAATGAACTCGAACAGCACCTCTATCAAATAATTGGCACCCTGCGCCATCAATCAATTAAAGAAACCGGTTATGCCGGAGGTAATTTACTCAATTTATTTTGCCATTTAAAAACTGAGCTACGGGGCTTTGATTTTTCTTATTTGGTGATTCGCCAAGCCTACTTACTCAATGCCATGCTGCATGAAGTAGATTTTACCGGTAGTCACCTCAGCCAAAGCATTTTTGCGGAAACCTTTGGTGGAGTGGTGGGCATCGCCTTTAGCCCCAATGGTAAGTGTCTAGCCACCAGTGATACCAAGGGCGATATTCAAATTTGGGACTCGCTGACTTTAGAGAAACTAACCCAGTGTCAAGGTCATCAACATTGGACTTGGTCGGTGGAGTTTAGTCCTGACGGCCAATATTTAGCGAGTGCCAGCGATGACTATAAAGTTAAACTGTGGGATGTAGCCACGGGTGACTGTTTATATACATATATTGGACATACCTATTCAGTTAATACTGTGAAATTCAGTCCTGATGGCACGATGATTGCTAGCTCGTCTCAAGACGGCACCATTCGGCTGTGGCGGGTTACTGTGGGTAAGTTGGATCCAGCCATTCAGGTTTTAACAGGGCATAGTGGTCGGGTGTGGGCGATCGCCTTTAGCCCCGATGGTAAAACGCTCATTAGCGGCGGCGAAGACCCGTTGATAAGATTGTGGGATCTGGCCACTGGAGATTGCCTGACCACTTGGGAAACCCATGCAGACTGGGTTCGTTCGGTGGATTTCAGCCCGGATGGTCGATCGATTGTAACTGGCAGCCACGATCGCACCAGTAAAATATGGGATGTGGCCACTCAAGAATGCCTGCAAATTTTACAAGGGCATCAACATTTTGTTAGCAAAGTAGCTTTTAGCCCCGATGGTCAACAAATAATTAGTGGCAGCTACGATCGCACAGTCAAACTATGGGATCTTATTACAGGCAAGTGCTTGAAAACTTTTTTGGGGCATCGCAGCCGGGTTTGGAATGTGGCTTTTCATCCTGACGGTGAGCAAATTGCTAGTGGTGGCGATGATCATACGACTAAAATCTGGAGCTTAAAGTTAGGTCGTTGTATTAACACCATCACTGGATACACCAATGCCGTATTGTCGGTAGCGGCGAGTCCCCATGGCAACTACGTAGCTAGTGGACATGAAGATCGAACTATTCGTGTGTGGGATGTGCAAACTGGTAAAGTTGCAGAAACCATGTTAGAACACACCAATCGAGTCTGGTCAGTTAAATTCAGTCCAGATGGTCGTTTATTAGCCAGTGGCAGTGCCGATTATTTGGTGAAGTTATGGGACTGGCAGTTAGGCGAATGTCTGCAAACTTTTCGCGGCCATACAAGCTGGGTCTGGAAGGTGACTTTTAGTCCCAATGGTCAAATATTAGCTAGCAGTAGTTACGACCAAACAGTAAAAACCTGGGATATTGCCACCGGAGAATGTTTGCAAACCCTCAGCGGCCATAGTAGTCCGGTGGTTTCGGTGGCTTTTAGCCCCAATGGTCGAATTATTGCCAGCAGTGATTTTTCGGGCAAAATTAAATTATGGGATGCTGCTACTGGTGATTGTTATCAAGATCTACAAGAACATACCAATAGTGTGTGGTCGATCGCCTTTAGTTCAGACAATCAGTGGTTAGCTAGTGCCAGCTACGACAAAACCCTGCGGCTCTGGTCACTGGCCAGCGGCGAATGCTTAAAAACTTTTTCTGGGCATCAAGGAGCAGTTCTGCAAGTGCAATTTAGTTCTGATAATCGATCGCTGGTGAGTGCTGGACTCGATCGCACAATAAAAATCTGGGATATTCAGAGCGGCAAATGCCTGCAAACTCTCGCTGGCCATAGTGGATTGATTTACGCTATGGATCTTGCGACTTCTTTGGAATCAACTCACCAATATATCTATACGGGTAGTTTGGATGAAACGATTAAGAGGTGGGATTTAACAGCCGCCAACTGTCTAGCTACCTGGAAAATTCGTCGTCCCTATGAAGGCATGAAGATTGACAAAATGCAGGGATTAACTGACGCGCAAAAATCCACCTTGAAAGCATTAGGGGCGATCAATGCTCGTTAATCTTCATACTGTATAGATGTTGATTGATATTAGCAGAAATAAAAGAATATTTTTAGCGAAACTTGTTGTGAGGAAATAGTATAGCTTTTCAATACCTAACGATTAAAGTTAATATTTCTTTGCAATTCAGGAAAAAAGAATCTACTTTTTCTTACTTTCTTTTTTGCAATGTCTCTACAACTGAGATAGACTGCTTCTTTCAAACACTGTGAGACTTTTTGACCTCATTCGCATATATTGATTTTCATCGTAACTCTAGATCTCATTAATCAAGATTACGATATTCACCCTTATGACCAATCGTACGGGATTTCTTCTGACTTTGGATGCAGGAAGTTTTTGGGGGTGCGTGTGACTTTCTACAGAGAAAATGATCAACCTTGGCTTTTCGTTGTTGCTAATAGCCTTGACAGGCATGTCTGATTTTCATTTTCAGAAAGTCACACGCACCCAGTTTTTGGTCAAAAGTAGCCGCCACTCGATTTTTCTTTGCTAAAGACCCCAAAACCTAAAAGGCTGATTTTGGGGCATCCCAGCCGCGATCAAAGAAAACCAAACAGAAAAAGAAATTGTTTTGCTCAATTAACTATATCCATTCCATAGTGAGGATGTCTAAAAAGTCTATTCTGAATGCAATAATGTCGGTTGTGGAGACAGTTAAATTTTCTGGAGATTAGCAAAGACCTATTTGTAATCAATTCCCCAAATCATGAAAATCCCGTAGAACACCAAAAACAATGGTAGGGGCAATTTTGAAAATTGCCCCTACCATTAGAAAATATAGATTTCATTATTTTCTGGAAATTAATCCAGGGTTGTTTCCACAGCACTAAATCGATTCTAAGTAACTAGAGAAAGCCCAGCCATCAATAGCACCATCACCTTCTTTATCAACTTCCACCCAATCATTTTGCCATTTACCAACAGATACTCGTAAACTAAAAGGAAGACGATCAATAACCTTGAATTCTAATCCTGGTCCAGATCGAATATTCAGCCCGGAGCGAGCAGTAACTCGGTATTTACCAAGAACTTTTTCTTCTGTACTTTTAGCAAGCTCAAGAAAATCTCTAATATATTGACCATAATATTTACCTTCATCATCTCTGTAGCCTTGCTTGTAAAAGTCATCATCATCAATATCAAAATTTAAGTTAACTTTGCCTCTATTATACGCAATTGCAACGCCCACCATTTCCCTGCTTGTGAGACTGGTTCTATTGCTACCATAAGATTTGACAAGTGCACGATTTAATTCATCAACGCATAATCTTAAACATTCATCAAATTCATACCACTTCTTCTCTAGAAAAAAGCTTGGATTTTCCAAAAAGAACTGAATATCATATTGGAAGATACCAAATCCATGACAGAATTTGTCAGAACTTCTTTTTCTTTCACTATTATAATCACCATTATATGGTGCAATTGATTCAAGTGCCTCTCGTGCAATTCCGAACATAGTTTCACCGTTATCTCTATTTATAAGAGCCTCCTTATTTATGGGGAAAGCGCCTCTGTCTGGGGCATCCAGAGTGTCACCGACGCAAAGCTCTAATGTTTTTGCAACAGTCTCTTTCTGCCGAATATTACCCCATAGATAGCCTGTCTCTTGTAAAGCGATCGCAGCTAATAAGTCTATGCTAAATGGCGTGTTCTGAATAGCCTCTTTGATGCCCGCCTTGAATTGTTGCTTGAACCAAATAATATTTTCTTTGCTGGACATTTTTTTTACCTAATTGTAATTGAGTTTAATACTTAATATGTGATTGTGCCTAGATGTTATATTTCGCAGCTAGAACAGCTATCTCTCTATCACGTCGAGTCTTTGCTGTCTCGAAGTGCGTACCATTTTTACGAGTATTGAAGTGACCACCCCAATAGCCTGAGCAAACTGATCAATTTTTTGCAGTGAATCAAGAAATTCAACATCTGCAAGAACTATTTTCCCAGTGAAGCGAGGAGATGTAAATGTTTCGAGTTTAGTTGGCATGATAACTACTTTAGATTTGATTTAAGGACTAAAATTTATTGCAAACATTTTGAGAATGGGACAGCAGAGCAAATATCTTACTTGATTTTATCATAAGACTAAGATAATAAATAAATTAACCATCCCAAACCCTTCAAATATAAAATGTTTATTTAGATTTTCCTGGCTATGATCTAGCCATTTTATCCACAAATGTCTTTTTCAAAGCCAAAGTCTAGTACAAGATATGTTCCCGGATTAATTGTCGCAAGTCCTAAAGCTCCAGTATCTTGCGGACGGCAGTTCTGGCATCTGTCAATCTCGAATTTAATTGTTTCTTTTCTGACTAGATTGCTTGTTTTCTGGGAACTTAAAGCCTAAATAAGTTCCGGAAGTTATTCCTTGTAAAGCCAGCAATGTTGGTGACAATTCAGACATAGAAAGCTTTGTGTAAACTGAGACCACGAACATAACTGTTAAAATTCCTGTCCAAAGAATCAACTGCAATCGATGCAAGCCAGGCCCTTTTTGATATTTGCTATTCAATAAATCATCCCAAAGACCCTTGCTTTTAAACTCCTGATTTGGCTGGGCTGTATCATTACTATCTATCAAGATTGCACCTAATGTAGTCAATGAACCAATACCTATAAGTCCTAGAACAGTGTCGTTGATAGTATTGATATCCCCAGTAGCCATGTAAATACCTACATAAGCAGCAACTACTAAAATCAGCCACCATAGCATTTGGCAACGACTCAGACTATAAGGTCTATTCTTTGGATCACCGGAGCCACTCTCCCGTAGAAAGTTATCTAAATTCTTTCTGATGATAACGAACCAAGCTAATGCTAGAGCGATCACCCAGAAAATTAAGTGTCCTAGTCTAAAACGAAGCAACTCAAATTTGTCGTAGGCAATAGCGATTGGTGTTGCGTCATTACCATTCTCTAAAGATATGCTGAGTGGTGTTTTCCGAGGGAATAATATAGAACTAGGGTTAGCACTGCCTATTAGATCTGACCAAGTTTCGTCATTTGATTTGTCGCGCAAAAGCCGGAAATGAAGAATGCCCTTATTCTTATCGAATCTAATTGGCTCAGAAGTAATACCTGGAATTTTTCTGCCATCTAAATCTAGAGATATTTTCACATTACATGGAATTTTATTCTCGCAAGCTGTTTTGTGATAGTAGTTGCTGAAATCACTCACTTCAACCACTATGAGATCATTAATAGAAACCGGATCTCTACTTTTATCCGAAAATTTATATACATCTGTCACTGTTGGCTGGACATTACTAGCTTTGATAACTTCGGATTTTGGCTTATCAGCCGAGGGACTAGGCTTTGACGGTAGTGGAGATTCTGTCTGAATAACTGCTGGACTAGCAATAGGAGTGGGTGTTGTGGCTGTCGAAGGTTTTCTTGTCTCTACAGCACTCGGAGATGTACTCGATTGAGCATAAACTGAATTCATTGAATCTGAATTTGCATTAAAAATCCCAGACCACCCCAGAAAAATCATCAAGGATAATACAAATGTTAAGATGAAAGATTTTCGCTTAGTCATGATATTTCTTGATCCGAATAATTTATAATTTATTTTGTGTGACTCCGAATATTTATGCATCACTTATTGTTGCTTAAATATCTGCACTAAAATTTTCTAAAAACTGCTGAATATCGTCTTTGTCTGATCGAGTTGTCATTGCTTTATCTCTCTAATATTATTTGATTGTTAACTTTAAATAAATTCTTCTTTAACAATTCGACGAATAATTTCCGTCACGGCTGCCGCTAGATGTGTATCGCAGAAATCATCTGAAGCTCCTCCACTTTTTGAACAGCGTAGTGTTAATGAAAAAGTTCTGATTTTTTTTGGATTAACACTATTGTCAACAAATTTAACAAAAGCAACGTAAGTCATAGAACTCGGTCCAAATCCTACCTTGGAAATAATTACTGGCTCACTAATTACATTTATCAAACCTAAAGTTTCTAAAGCAACATCTACATAACGTGCTGTATCTATGCCCATAGATCTCACAATACTTTCAAGACTTTTCCACTGTGCAAAAGGTAGCTGAGCCGTAGGTTCGAGATGTTGATGCCAACCCAACATTGATATTAAACGTACCAAGTCATAAGCAGAAACTGCATTATTACCATTAGGTGATGGTGGTGAACTAGAAAAAGAAGCTACCGTTGTTCCAGTTGTAATATCTTTTACTATTGGATTTTGAATAAATGGACTATCAAGAAATCCTCCTGTAAAATCAACGGTATTACCAGTTATATCAGAAATCCATTTTTCTAGCATTGGTCGCTGGGTGAAACGCTTAAACATGCTCGCGATAGAATTAGAGGAAGAAATATTTTCCGACATACTAACCATATCATTTACTAGAAGATTAAACCGCTTCTTAGGTGATTCAATAGTACAATCATCAATATCAGTATTTGGTGATTTTTCATTAATTTGGCAAACTGTATTTAGAACACCGATGAATTTAGTAGCACTAAGGAACTGCTCTATCTTAGTAGACTTTCTTCCGAACCAATGAGCTTTGATTTTACTGGTACTATCGGTAAAACTACCAATACAAACACAGGCATTTTCAATAACAGAATCAAGAAAATTTAAGGCTGTATTGTCAATATTAGGTTTGCTTCCTCGATCAGGATACTCATCCAATCCAATTGTTGGATTAGAGAAGGCGATAGAATTCCCATCAGGTCTACCTTCAAGACTAGCTGGATAATTATCAACAAGACTCTGAAATGGCGATTTATTTATCGTTCTGGAAACAAAGGCTGAAGGAGGGGTACTGCCATTAATAATTGGTGAAGCTATTTGGATTTTTTTGAATGAATCCAGAATTGCAGTAGTATTTTTAGCTCCATCTAACACAGCAATAACCTGAGGAGTTCCAACTAGCTTAGTAGCAATACCTGAATCGATCGCGAGGCTAGTCGATGGAATGGAGATTCCTCCGACGGCATTACAAAAGTTAATTAATCCAAGCCAAGAGAAACTACTTGAATTACCTACGTCACCATCAATCCAGGGTCCCCCAGGATAGAAACCCAGATTAGCCAACTTAGTCTGAACTTCCATCACTAGTTGCCGATCAGCTTTTAGCTGAGATTGAGTCAGAGTTAAGTTGCTAGTAATAATGTCTTGAAGAGTTGCCATAATGTTTTTGTATGATTTTCAAAAGGTGTCTGAGCCATGATTTTAAATCATGACTCTTTGAATTTACGGTGGACTAAAAATTATTTCGCAAAATTCCATATACTCGGGTTGAACCCGATTTTAGAAAACCATTGCTGTCCAAAGGATACGAAGTAATATTTACTGTTTGCTGAACATTACCCCCAAGTGTGCGTACCTCAGTATCTTTGATCTCAAATATGATGTCACAATGACTGATGAATCCACCAGATGGTAATGAATCCATAGATGTAATTTGGTTGTCGCCACGCGATTTACAAACTAAATCACCAAGTTGTGGCTTATGATCGCCTACATTAAAAGCCCAGAAAGGTGCTGAGTTATCACCAGCATTGCGTTTATCCACAGCATCATAAACATAAGTTGAATGAGCAGCAGCAAACTTAAAATTGTTATAACCGGCTTGACGAGCAACAAATGAAATATAGGCTGCTGACCAGGGTTGATCTCTATCCTTTCCGTTAAGATCTAAACCAATCGCCTGCCAGTATTCTCCTACAATTTTAAATTGTGGATCATCAATTTCAGATTTATTGCTTTGATCGAATCTTAGCCATTGCTCTGCGGCTACACTGATTAGGGCTTCTTTGGGAGCGCTAACCAAAGGACGAAGGAAAGCGGCACTGGCAAACCCCTCCTTGACTGTGCCCCCAATAGTTGCTGTAACTTTTAGAAATCTGTCAGTGTTCGGATTTCCACTAACTAGTTCTACTGTTTGAGCCAATATCAAGCTTCCGATAATATTGCTGCTATCAGCAGTTGTTGGAGCACTGCGGAAATTCAGGGCATCATTCTTAACTTTTAATTCTGTCATAACGATTGTTTGCCTCAATAAATATTGTAATTATGTCAACTGAGCGTGGGTCATTGTGCCTACGACTCCATCCACCTCAAAGGAAGGATCGGTTTGTTTTACTTTCTCCTGAAACTTTATAACAGCATCCTTTGTTGCTGAATTAAATCTACCATTAGCTATCCCCGCATAGAAACCTTTGGCCTTTAGTTGTTGCTGAATTTCACGAACATCATCTCCCACATCACCTTGCTGCAGAAACAAGAAGTTTGCATAATTTTTCCCTTTCAAGAAGTTTGCTAAAGCATTGTTATTCAGCTTCAAACTTTCAAAAAAGAATAAGACCTCACCTCGACAACCAGATCTGCGATTATGGTAAATAGACTTCCATAAATCATCTGATGTGATTTGATAGCTCCCACTGCGAGTCAACACGCCTGGAGATAAAATTGATGCTTTATCATTACCTACTCTATCAACCAAGTCATCAACTAATGCTTTGTAATCATCCAAGTCACGACGATATAACTGTGGATGTATAATATCAACGATTCCGCGCTCAATCCAGGCAGGAAAATCTTGCAAAAACTCATTGAATCCAAAAGGATAAATACTGGGTGATATAGAAACAATTAAATCCGAATTAACTGTCTTGACTTCTTTATATAGCCTTGCCATAAAATCAGTTAGTATGTCTGCTCGCCACTGCAACCAATTTTGATCTTTTCGATCTGTTGGAGGGCTTTCTCCAAATTCTGCTCGATGTAGTTTTTTGGTTTTATCATCATACCCTCCCTCTGAAGGCATAGCCAAATGATCATCACCTTGGATGCCAGCAACCCGGTAATTTTGGGCAACCTCCAAAATAAGACTAAGCACAAAATCTTGAACTTCAAGATCTAATGAGTTCATCCACACAAACTTATTTTTGACTAGGATATCACCATTTCGATCTTTACCTGCCCATTCAGGTTTTTTTTGTAAAATATGACCACCATTATCTTCAAAAGAAGCCATAAATCCATATTCAAACCAAGGAATTACATCAAGACCTAATGGTGTTGCTGCATCAATCACTTCCTGTAAAATGTCTCGCCCTTCATATCCTGGTTTGATTGTTACTCTGAAATTTACATCTAGAATATTACTAGGATATAGAGTGTATCCATTATTCCAAACTGCCGGAAATACTGTATTGAAACCAGTATCTGCTAATAGTTTCATTGCATCAATAATATTTGCATTACTATCAAATATGTCGCTTGCAGCAGTCGTTAGCCAAACTCCACGAATTTTTTTCATTGTATTACCCTACTTGTTTTATGGCATCCCAAACCTTGTTAGTAACCGTCTTGTTTGCGGTATAGAAATGTACGCTAGTTATATTTTGGTTAACCACTTCTTCAAAATAATGTTCAATGTCTGCAACGGTAGAAACACTAATTTCACCAGCCATAGGTATAATCTTGTCGGCTTGACCACCTGTAGCAGTCCATGCCTTTATTGAATCAATATAGTTTTCTTTAGGTCTCCGTTTCTAACAGTGGCACGATTAGATACTCCAACATCAACTCTCCAATAAGCTTGGGGAAGCAAAATATTAGAGTATTTAAAAAAAGTACTCCATGGTAAATCTTTGAAATTTTCTCTTCCAAGAAAATGAGAAGTTGTTCCAAATGTTTTACTTGGATCAGAACTTGTGATTGTCTTGCAGAATTCATCAGCTAACGAATCCAGATCATTTTTATTCCAGTCGTATTTTTGACCGGGTTCACCTTCTGGATCTACATAGTATCCATCTAATCCCTTTGCATACCAGTTAACTACTTTTTGAGCCTCTTCCATTGCAAGTTGCTTTTCAGCAGATGGCCATCGCCAACCGTAAACCTTAATGCCCAAGGCGTGAAATTTTAAAATAGCTGCATCTATATCATTATCTGTCCGAATCGCAACCGCAGTAGCTCCAATAAAAGAAGCTTTGGTTACAAACCAATCTAAATCAGTATAGTTGATAACCCACAAAACTTTTTCAGTTATTGGAGATATTGGAGCCAAAAAAGAATTGCTTACAAATCCTTCTACACCATTGATTAATTTTACTTCCCAAAACTTTTGACTGGCCGCCTCATTCCCGATCCTTGTTACTATTTTTCCTTTAGGTAAGACAGTGATTATATTACTAGGATTTACCAATTGTACTTTCCGTAAATTTAGTCCGTCAGATGTAACTTTCAATTTTTCCATGATATGAGTTTCTTCGAGTATTAATTAATTTTATTTACTTGAAAAGTGGTTAAAACTTTGACAAGGTTTGAGGCCGAATTCTTACATGAGCATGATCTTCATGTCCTGATGCTGGAGTACACAGATTGACTCCGTTTACTTTTTCTTTGTTCAAAATACTGTCAATTAAAAAGATTTCTACTACTGGATGTGCTGTTTGCAAGTGAAAAGATTCTAAAATTGATCTCATCGCATCTCGATCATATTTATTAAGATCATTTGTAGTGATTGTTCCTGCATTACCATCAAGACGAGGCAAATACAAATCGCAGCAGAGACCAACTTGATGTTCTGCATGTGGCAAAAAAACACCGCCAGTACTTTTGCTGATATCATTAACTGCTATCAGAGATGCATTTGGATGATTTTGCAAGTAATTATTTTTGTAGATTAATCCGGCTGCCTGAATAGCTTCAACCATCCATGCTGTCCCAAAATCCCCACTATCTTGTTTCGCTAGATAGTCACTGTTTAAAAATCCCTCTTGAACAGATCCAGGGAGCATTTCTTGCCATCTTGGGGCATAAGACTTATGTAAGGCTTTATGAGTTTTACCATTCACATCAATTATCCCATCAATTCCACCAGCATCTACACTTTTTTTGTCATTAATTATTGCTTGGAAAAGCTTGATAGCATTAATAAGCGATGAATCCGCCTTTGAATCACGAGCTATTCGAAAGCCTAGATCTGCCAATCTATTCTTGACAGCTAGAACGTCAGAACTGTTGTTATTACCACTCTTGCCTACTGTTCCAACTAATGAAATAACAACATCTAAATTTGATGCTACAGGCAAATCAATATCTTTAGTGATATCAATTAGTTTCTTTGCAAAAGATTCATCTATATCATCAATTGGCGATCGACGAGCAACCCCTTGGAATTTTTCAATAGCCTTCTCTGTTGCTTGTGACAGAACTCCTAGTGTGACTGCTCCAAGATCCACAAACCCTATCTTACCCAGTCTTTCTTGAATATCCTGGACTAATTCGCTGTCTCCACCCAAGCTAGATAGAGAGGTGGAGTTACTGCCATTAGCAATAAGCTGTAAATTTGTCATATTAGTGACACCATTAATTGTAAGAAATTGAATTACAATGTATTGCCAGTCAGTCAACAAAATTGAAGGTTGATGGCAATGTATGGGAAGCTAAATCAGCATTAAGACTACTTTCTGAAATTTTCTACCCATCGAGAAATTCTTCAAGGAAAGTAAATATTTAACGACTAGAATGAATTGCTTCTTAGCATTACATGGATTTAATGTGATAGTTTAATAATGTTACAAAAGTTAAGTATCTAAATGGTTTACAAGTATCAATTAATACAACCATCGTGGCGGGTGCGTGTGACTTTCTGGAAATGAAAATCAGACATGCCTGTCAAGGCTATTAGCAACAACGAAAAGCCAAGGTTGATCATTTTCTCTGTAGAAAGTCACACACACCCCATCGTGGCATTGTGGCAAAGCTGGTGGCGACAGATTCTATCTATAACTTGCTCCAGTATTTCCTTACACTAAAACATCAGTCAAGGTTGACATAATATTCTGTATGAAAGTTATCTTAATTATCTACCATGATCTTCTTTCCCAGGATAAACTCCCCAGATTTTAACCTAGCCCGATCGAATAGTAAGTAAGAAAAAGTAGGTTGTTATCCTACTCAAATGTAAACAAGTGTAAAGAACAAGCCTCTAACTCCCCCCAAAAAATGTGGTGAGCCGGTCTTCCCAGAACATTTTGGTTAGAATCAAGAAATATTCTTCCTTCACACCTAAAATTATGGCAACTACCACCCTGGGCACCACTGGCATAGAAGTAACCCCGATCGGCTTTGGCACTTGGGCATGGGGCGACTCCCTGTTTTGGGGATACGGCAAAGACTATGGCGAAGCCGATCTACGACTGGCCTTCCAAGCAGCAATCAACAAAGGCATTACCTTCTTAGACACCGCTGAAATCTACGGATTCGGGAAATCTGAAGAGCTGCTGGGCAAATTCATCAAAGAAACCAACGCCACTACCCAAATTGCCAGCAAATACATGCCCTTACCTTGGCGGTTTCGCTCCGAAGATCTCGCCGATGCCGTCACCGCTAGCCTTAAAAGACTCCGAATGCCCTGCATGGATTTATATCAAGTCCATTGGCCTTTCCCCTCGCTGCTCAGCCAAGAAGGCTTAATGAATGCTCTCGCTGACGAAGTAGAACAAGGGCGCATCAAAGCGATCGGGGTAAGTAACTACAACGCCGAACAGATGCGAGAAGCCCATAAAATATTGGCAAGGCGGGGTGTTCCTTTGGCCGTCAATCAAATGCGTTACTCCTTAATTACCCGCGAAATCGAAAGCAATGGAGTAATGGCGGCTGCCCGAGAATTGGATGTGACCATTTTGGCTTACAGCCCACTAGCACAGGGATTACTCACTGGCAAATACACGGCGACTAATCCGCCCAGTGGTGCCCGCAGTATGGATCAAAGGTTTAAAGGCGCTGGTTTACGTAAAGTGCAGCCGTTATTAGAGAAACTCAGTGAATTGGGTGAAAAATATGGCAAAACCCAAGCACAGGTGGCTTTGAACTGGTTAATCTGTCAGCCAGGAGTCATTCCAATTCCCGGAATTAAAAGTGCTGCACAGGTAGAGCAGAACGCTGGTGCTTTGGGTTGGGAGTTATCGGCTAAAGAAGTTGCTGAACTCAGTCAAAATTATTGAACGCCATCCAGGTATCTTGGAATAAGTTGCCTAAACAAGACCAGAGCCATGAACGAAGACTTTACCAGCACCGAAATACCCAGTCCTGATGCCGAGCAGCTCACGGTGGAGCAAGCGATCGAGAATCTGCAAGGCAGTGACTTGGGGCTGCGCATGTATGCGGCCTGGTGGCTGGGCAGGTTTCGGGTAGATGATCCTACAGCGATCAAAGTCTTAATTAAGGCTCTAAAGGATGATGAAGATCGTACCGGAGCCGGTGGCTATCCCCTGCGGCGTAATGCGGCGCGGGCTTTGGGTAAACTGGGCGATCGGCGAGCTGTTCCGGCTTTGATGGAGGCTTTGGTCTGTGAGGATTTTTATGTGCGGGAGGCCGCTGCTCAGGCTCTCGAAGGTCTCCAAGATCCGGTGGCGGTGCCCATTTTAATTCAGCTCTTAGCCAATCAACTGCCGGGCCCTCTGCCAGCGACCGAGCCACCCCAGTTGGTTCAGCCCTTTGATGCCATCCTGGAGGCTTTAGGCACTTTGGGGGGA
The DNA here is from genome assembly GCA_031418695.1 of Synechococcales cyanobacterium VAR_35_metabat_10. Classification (GTDB taxonomy): domain Bacteria; phylum Cyanobacteriota; class Cyanobacteriia; order Cyanobacteriales; family Chamaesiphonaceae; genus JAAFHZ01. Next base: position 4,818 of record JANOXZ010000730.1, on the reverse strand, counting down.
TTGCAGGCCATCGAGGTGATTAAGCCATTTTTAGATCATCCTGTACCTCGGATTCAGTTCTCAGCGGCACGGGCGCTCTATCAGCTATCACCAGACCAACAAGTTGCTGATGCCTACGGCGATCGCTTAATCACAGCTTTGAAACTCGATGATCTCCAGCTTCGCCGAGCGGTCTTAGCCGATTTAGGGGCGATCGGTTACTTAGCAGCCGCGAAGCCGATCGCCGATACTTTGGCGGAAAATAGCCTGAAACTCATCTCTCTCAAGGGCTTGCTAGAAAAACAGTTGCAGATTCATGGCCAAGATCAGCTCTCGGAAGGTGCCGTTAAAGTCATGGCTCTGATGGATGAGTTATTGTAAACAAAAAATAAATTGGGCTTTTTGATTATGTCTCCTGCATCTCCTTTGCTTACCTATCGGGTGGCTATGCCCCAGCCCCAAACTCATTTTTTTGAAGTCACGCTGCAAATCAAAGACTGGCAACAACCTCAGCTTCATTTACAAATGCCAGTGTGGACACCGGGTTCTTATATGGTGCGGGAATATTCGCGGCATTTGCAAGATTTCAAAGCAGTTGATGCCCAAGGCAAATCTTTAAGCTCTTGTAAAACGGCGAAAAACCATTGGTGCGTAGAAGGTAGTGGTGATTTGACAATTAGCTATCGGGTGTTTGCCAATGATCTGACCGTGCGGACTAACCATTTAGATGCCAGCCATGGCTACTTCAACCCGGCGGCGCTGTTGTTTTTGGTACCCGATCGCACCCATGAACCAATCCAAATCGAAATTGTCCCTCCCGCTAACTGGCAAGTAACTACACCACTGCCCGGTAACAACAATATTTTCGTTGCTCAAAACTTCGATGAGTTAGTAGATAGCCCTTTTGAGATTGGTCAACACCAAGTCTATGATTTTGAAGTTTTAGGTAAACCGCATCAATTGGCAATTTGGGGCGAAGGCAATATCGATGTGGCCAAATGGCTAGCGGATATTACCAAGATTATTACCGTCACCGCCGAAATTTTTGGTGGCTTGCCCTACGATCGATATCTATTTCTGCTCCATCTTTCGGCAAATGGCTACGGCGGGCTGGAACACAAAAATTGTTGTTCTTTGCTCTATCCCCGCTGGCAGTTACAAAAAACTGAGCAATACGAGCAGTTCATGCAGCTAGTCGCCCATGAGTTTTTTCACTTGTGGAACGTGAAACGGATTTTCCCAAAGGGTTTAGAGAAATTCGACTATAATCAGGAGAATTATACTCCCAGCCTATGGTTTAGCGAAGGTGTAACTAGTTACTACGATATCTTGATGCCCCGAAGAGCCGAGATTTATGGCCGATCGACTTTACTCTCCCAAATGTCCAAAGAAATTTCGCGGTTTCTGATGACTCCCGGTCGTTTAGTGCAACCAGTGACAGAATCTAGTTTCGATGCTTGGATTAAGCTCTATCGACCCGATGCCAATAGTAGTAATTCTCAGATGTCTTACTATTTAAAAGGTGCAATGGTGGCACTGTTGTTGGATCTAAAGATCCGGGCGTTGAGTAATAGCGAGAAGTCTTTTGATGATGTGCTGGTGCAGCTTTGGAAAAATTATGGTCAGGTGGGCAAAGGGTTTACCGATCGAGAACTAGAATCCCTGATCCAAAATATTGCGGGCATAGATTTACAAGACTTTTATCGAGATTATTTGTATAGCTCGATCGAACTACCTTTTGATGAATATCTCCAGCCTTTTGGCCTCAAAATATCAGCAGTGGCTTCACCTACACCCTACTGGGGTGCGGTGGTCAAAACAGAACAAGGACGAGAGATGATTAAAACTGTAGCTACTGATTCCCCAGCAGCTTTGGCTGGCATTGATCCGGGGGATGAATTAGTGGCGATCGATGGGTATCGAGTAACCGCAGATCAATTGGTCGATCGATTGTCTTGTTATAAGGCATCTGACCGGATCAAAGTCACTGTTTTCCATCAAGATCGGTTGATGCACCACGAAGTAGAGCTAGCAGCTAGTCAGCCAAGCAAGTATGAATTAGCTCTGTTATCTGATTTAACCCCAAGTCAGCTATATAATTTGCAATGCTGGGCAGGGACAGCAGGATAACCTTTTTAGATAAAATTAGCAATCACTAAAATCAGGAGTAGTTAACATGGGCGTTGAAGACCAACATTTGGATGTCTTGCAAAATATCGAATTTGCCATCATGCAAGTTTACGAATCAACTCCTGATTTGATTGATGCTGAAGTTTTGAAGGCGATCGAAACCGTGACTCGGATCTACAGTGCCGAAGCCCAAGGTAAATCTGGATCTGCATTGACCATCAGAGGCATATCTGCAGAAGTGGCCGAACAAGTTAAAGAAATATGCGAAACACGATTAGGGAGGGCAACAGCTAGCGATATTGATGAATTCATGGAGCCAAAAACCTTGACCGATATCATCGATTGCCTGAAACGAATTCAATCATCAATTAAGTTTTGGACGCAAAAAGGCGGGCGACAAGGGTATCTTAACTTTGTCCAGAATTTCTTTCAGTCTCAATAGTGGTATAGATCTACTTTTTGTTTAACTTGATGTTTTCATAGTGTTTCGTGAATATTATCGTTATGGATTTTCGTCAGTTTCGATCGTTTGCCTCAAAGATTTGTCTGATCGTTGTTATGTTGCCAAAGATTGTTAACTTTTGTTAAAACTAGAGAGCCGTCGCCCACAAATCAGCCCGCAATGATCTCTACCTCAACTATCACCAAATCCCCTCAGATCACCACAGGTGGTGCCGATCCAGAGAAATTTGATCCCCAAGAAGCCTGGTACCCCGTCCATTACCTAGATGACTTAGATACCAAAGCCCCCAACGCTTTTACCCTGTTGGGTCAAGATCTGGTAATTTGGTGGGAGCCGCAGACCAGTACTTGGCGAGCCATGGTAGATCAATGCCCCCACCGCCTTGCCCGCCTCTCGGAAGGCCGCATCAACCGTGAGGGTCAACTGGAGTGCCCATATCATGGTTGGTCTTTTACCGGTGAAGGTAACTGCGATCGAATACCTCAGCAACCCGAAAATGGTCAAGCAGAAAAGTCCCAGCGAGCTTGTGTCCAATCTTTCCCTACGGCTGCCGCTCAAGGCTTACTTTTCGTTTATCCCGGTAGCTCCACCCCACCAGTCTTGCCCTTAATTACACCAGTGGCCGAAGAACCTGAAGGCTGGGTGACAATCAATACCTTCAGAGATTTGCCCTATGACGCTTTTACCCTCATGGAAAACGTCCTGGATGCCAGTCACTTACCCTATACCCACCACAATACTGTGGGTAATCGATCGAACGCCGCCCCCGTAGAACTTCAGATCCTCACTTCCGATAAACATGGTTTCACTGGAGTTTGGGAAGAAGGCCCCCGCAAAGGCAAACTGGGCACCCAAAATACTACTTTTGTTGCACCAGTATTAATGTGGCACGATTTGACATCTAAGCAGTTTGGTCGCACCATCACCGTGGTCTATGCCACCCCCATTCGACCAGGAGAATGCCGATTGTTTGCCCGCTTCCCTTTTAAGTTTCCTAAAGGTAATATTTTCCCTTCGGTGATTTTCAAATTCAATCCCCAATGGTATTCCCACATCGGTCAGCACACTATTTTAGAAGACGACCAGATTTTCCTACATCATCAGGAGCGTTACCTAGAGCAACGCACTGGAAATTTTGCAGAAAATTTTACTAAGGCTTTCTATCTACCCACCAAAGCTGATCTTTATGTATTTGAGTTCCGACAATGGATCGATCAATATCAGCCCCATTTTTTCCCTGGCATAACATTGCCTCCAGCCCAATCTAAGCAACAGTTGCTCGATCGATATCACTCTCATACCATTAACTGCAAAAGCTGTAGCACTGCCCTAAAAAATCTCCAAAAAATTCGCTGGATTTTAGGCGCAGTAGCCTTCGGTGGCTGGGTATTGGGTTCTATATTAACTGTCAGCAGCAGTATTCTCTGGCCAATCTACGTCGCCGCTGCACTTACTGGCGTAAGCCTATTGGGACGCTGGCAATGTGGACGGCTCATCGACAAGCTCCATCACGGCAATCCCATTCCTCCCCGCAATCGCCCCGAAAAACCTTAGATTTCTTGCCTAATCTAGTAGTGCAGGGTATTACTACGTAGTCTCCTGCCCCCTCTCCCTACTTGGGTGAGGGCAACCCCTCGATTACGCTCACCTCTCGAAATCCTAATCTTCCACAACCACCTCATAAGTTTTGACATCATAGCTATTCAAGGGCACATCCGGAGTCCCCAGAGTAATCGCCTCTAGCGTAGTAGCCGCCAAAATTTGCTGTAGAGTCGGCTCCGAATTAAGTTTGCCAACTGGGTTTTTACGACTTCTAGCTTGCTGATCGGCAGTAGCAATCCGCAGAGCAGCATCAAAAGGATCTTCGTCATCCAATTCGCTATCGGGACGTGTATGTGTGGCAGCGGGAGCCGAGGCAGAAGTTGCGATCCGTTCTGGAGTAACTTTGGTGAAAACAACCGGCTGAGTTTCCATGCTCTCCAACAGCCGATCGAGGTCAACCACAGCAGCCGTTTGCATCATATCTGCTGGCTGAGGTTCGGCTATGACTATTGCTGGTTCTGGCTCAGCTTGACTAGGTATCGGTTGAGTTTTGGGCAATACTCTGAGCTTTAGCGGTTGACAAACCTCATTGTTTTCTGAGATGTCAACATTACATTTAAAGTGCCACATGCCTGCTTGTAGGTGGGTAAAAGGCAACACCACTAAGACACCTTCCGGGCTGATTGATTGCGATCGACTCTGGG
>JANOXZ010000729.1:0-3372 GCA_031418695.1 Synechococcales cyanobacterium VAR_35_metabat_10 | reverse complement strand
GACTTGTAGGATCAGTTAGCAATAAAGATATTGGGTCGTAAAAAGCAGAAAAAATTAATAGCACCCAGCCGACTATTAAAAACCACCTCACTAGGTGCATCTGTTTCTCTGTTACTTTTGTCAGGATCATCTTTAGGTAATTGCACTCGCCTGGATAATTTAACTTCTTATGCTGTGCTTACAAAATTAAGCCACAGAAAAGTTGATTTTCTTATTCAAAGAGTACCCAAACTGAACCTGATCAATTACAAAGTTTGAAACATGCTCCCATACAGACTTTCCAGCATGTCTTCAGAATTAGTTATCAACTTTAGAACTGCGTAAACATCAACCTTCTCAATAATCGATCTAATTTTTCAAGGATTGTAGAGTAATAATTGAGTTTATCTAATTAACTGTGCTCTCTTCCCAAATAATTAACCAAATAATTCAGTTTTGAAATACCGATTAACATTTAAACTAGTAAAGCAGATAGTATGAATAGACTTCAAAATGTAATATAAAGTGTATTTCAATACATTATACACGAAATTTTGTATCTGGCAATACAAATAAGTATAAGTACGGGTATCACTTTACACTAGTATATGCAGAACTACGCCATGTTACTGAACTGTATGTTGATTTCCTTTGTGAAGGGTTAATATTTGGTTAAATATCTCCTGGTCTAGATCTTCACATCTGTTAAGGCGAAAGCTAAAAGTATTTTTTAAAGACTCGACCGTTTGAATCTGACCACATAAGTAGAGTTTCTGGCTTAAACGAAGGATAGTTTTAGACTGGATAGACTGTGATGAAAGGGTTTTGGCTGATTTGAGTACTTTATATAGCAATCTGAAATCATTTGTGAGATTCATGAAATCTGAGAGTGTTGTCCGTGAAGGCTTTCATAACTTGCGTTTCTCATAATTCAGATCAGATTGCTATATATGTATGGGCTACTTACAAACAATCATTTATTTTCACAACTGAATATTACCCATGAAAAGCTTTAACATTGAACTTAGCGATATTACTTACCTTCAAGAACAAGTTGCCGCTCCGATCGTTCGCATTGTTAGATACGATTCTGTTACCGGTCTTCCCATTTATGGGTTCATTCGGCCAACGACGAACTTATTTGGTGACGCGGGTTTAACGGTAGAGCTAGGTGCTTTGGGTTCTTTCGATATTATGTCTTCGGAGTGGGCGGCGTACATTCCTCTCAATACGCCCGGTGTCATCAGGAACAATGTTACTAGTCCTTTCGGTCTTCGCAACGTTTCTGGACTTTTCAATAATTTAGGCAACAATTCTTCTTATGCTTGGGGTTCGATCGATCGACCTTTCTCTTACCTTAGCAACGCAGACTACAGTAGTTACGCAACACAAAATATTTACAACCTAGCATTTCGGCCACAAGTAAAGGCAAATTCTGCTGATCAGGCAACCATTAATGCCCTGACCACAGCAGGTACTCTGTGGAAAGATTTATCAGCCACAGACAAAGCATTGGTTCAAAATTCCAACTGGAGTCAAACTACTGATCTCAATGGGAATGTTGATAACTCGCAGCGTTATGCCAATCCATTCTTGACTGTCTATGATTACACTCCTCGGATAATTTCACAGACAGTAGATTCTGCTTTTGCCTCAACTGACGCGGTTTTCGTAACTGATTCAGAAACAGGCTTACCAACCAACGTTATTCTCAAATCAAAGACATTATCAGCGCAAGATCGCATTGAAGCTCTGGTTTTGGGTGATACCACTCCTAATGGCTCTGGTCACAGAAATACAGCCACAGTTACTGATACAACCACCTTTGAGAAAAATGGTGTAACTGTTACCGAGAAGTTCCAACGTAACTTGGCTTCATTGAGTGGCGACCCTTCTTTGAGTGGCTGGAACGTGCTTTTTGGTCAATTCTTTGATCATGGTTTAGATTCGATCGGCAAAGGCGGCAACAAAATCAATGGTAAAGGCTCCAAAATAATTACCCCGATCGGTCTTAACGATCCGTATGCTGCTCAAGGAGTTACCCAACTCAGCATTTCTCGGGCAACTGTGGCTAACCCCGAACAAGCTGGAGCCGATGGCCAGTTTGGTACAACCGATGATATCGTTAGCCCTGGTGTTGATGGTGTGTATGGAAATGCTGATGATGTTTTGGGCAAAGCCAACCCAGAATACAACAACCATGTTTCTCCTTATATTGACCAAAGCCAAACTTATGGCTCTGATGACAACGTAACTAATCTTTTACGCAAGTGGATATTTGATTCAACGACCGGCCAATATGTAGCAGGCATGGAGCTACTAGATGGCTATACTCTCAAAGATGAATGGAATCGGACTAGTCCTGATGGTGTAGTAGAAAAAACCAGAGCTACGCTGCCTACTTTGAACGAGTTAAGAAAGCATCTGGCAGAAACTGGTCGGGACGATATTAATTGGGAAGATATCGGCAATTTCCGGGTGCGTGATGCTAATGGCCATGTGCTCGATCGGGATCCAGATACTGCTGGAGTTCAATCGATCTCTACGGGTAGTCCATTGCTATTAGATATGCTGAATCGCCTAGACGCTGATCATCTCTTAGCAGATCCTTTTGCTGGTGTTCCTGGTCATACGAACTTGCTGGCTGGATTTGATGCTGCACATGTTTCCAGACCCACTACAGACCCTATCTCTTCTGGTACCCCAGAAGGTGGCTACATTAGCGATTACATCAACCTCCAGAGTGGCAGCCCCACTAATTTTGGTGCTACTCCAGCAAATGGCGCGATCTTCAATGAAATTTTGCTGCGCAGCATTGGCGATCACTACATTGCTGGTGATGGTCGAGTTAATGAAAACTTTGGTTTGACTGCGATTCACCACGTTTGGCACGAAGATCACAACTGGCAGATCGATAACATTATTAGTGCAGTTGCCAAACAGCAGGCAGCAGACCCAGATCATAAGATTGCTCATGCTTTTCAAACTGGGATTCTTGCACCTAGTGGGTTTGTAAACACAGCAGCCATCATTAAAAATGCAGATGGTTTCTACCAAGATGTTAAAGGCAATTATGTCGATAGCACTGGCGCGATCAGTTGGAACCAAGAAAAAATGTTCCAAGCAGCGACTTTGATTGTGCAAACTGAGTATCAGCACGTTGCTATTGATCAATATGCCCGAGGCATGTCGCCAAACATTCCGTTGTTTGTGTTGTATGACTCTTCAGTAAATTCTGATGTCAGCATCGAATACAGTCAGGGTGCCTACCGCTTTGGTCACTCTCAACTGCGCGAAACCATCGATATTCTCGATCCTAACGGCAGCCTTTCGGGCATGGTGACTAAGTTTGCTCTAGAGCAAGCATTCCTCAACCCGGCTGAGTTTGCCAAA
>JANOXZ010000728.1:0-5354 GCA_031418695.1 Synechococcales cyanobacterium VAR_35_metabat_10 | reverse complement strand
TCCTTGTTATCCCCTCTTGGGAGTAATCTTGGCTAGCCCTTGGTCTTTGGGCTGGTCAGGCCAGCTTGGCAGCAGACCAGCCGGTTATATCAATATTCTAGCGGCTGGCGTTGCTTTTATTCATGCTTTGCTCGCATTAGTTAATGGTTGGGCATTACCCAGCCAGGAAATTAGTTATCCTTGGTTGCAAAGCAGCAGCTTAAGTATTAATTTCCCGATCGAAATCTCTCCAATCACCCTCACGGCCCTAGCAGTGGTTACTAGTATCAATCTCATCTCCCAGATTTATGCCGTGGGTTATTTAGAAATAGATTGGGGCTGGGCGAGGTTTTTCTCGTTGATGAACTGCTTTGGTGCGGGGATTTGTGGCCTGATTCTGTCGAATTCGCTGTTCTTTAGCTATATCTTTTTGGAGCTGCTGACTTTAGCGACTTATTTATTGGTGGGCTTTTGGTATGCTCAGCCGCTAGTGATTACTGGGGCAAGAGATGCCTTTTGGACGAAGCGGGTTGGCGATATTATTTTGCTGATGGGTGTCATTGCTCTATATCCGATCGCTGGTACTTGGAATTTTACGGAGTTAGCAACTTGGTCACAAACCGCCAAGTTAGAACCAACGGCAGCATTGCTACTGGGCATATCGTTAATTGCCGGACCTTTGGGGAAATGTGCCCAGATTCCTTTTCAGCTTTGGTTAGACGAAGCAATGGAAGCACCAATTCCGGCAACAGTGTTAAGAAATGCTGTGGTAGTAGGGGCCGGGGCGTTTGTGCTGATTAAGCTGGCTCCGGTGATTTCTTTGTCCCAGACGGTATTGAATTTGCTGGTGGCTTTAGGAGTCAGTACTGCTATTTGCTGTTCACTGATTGCGATCGCCCAAGTAGATATGAAGCGAGTGATTTCTTACTCGGTCAGCGCCTACATTGGTTTGGTGTTTATTGCTGTTGGTACTCAAAATTTAGATTCAGCGCAGTTTATCTTGTTCAGTGAATCTTTTGGAATTGCTTTGCTATATATGAGCATCGGCGCAATTATTTGGACAAATATCACGCAAGATTTAACCCAGTTAGGTGGCCTCTGGTCGCGTCGTCCGGTGACGGGTCTAGCAATGCTGGTGGCGATCGGGGCTTTTATTGCTCTGCCACCTTTTGGCGGATTTTGGGCTTTGCTGCAATTAGCCACTAGCTTATGGGTAGAGCAGCCTTGGTTAGTAGCAGTAATTTTAGTAGTCAATGCTTTAACGGCTTTTAGTTTGACTCGATTATTTTGTCGAATTTTCTTGGGAACATCTCAGCCGATGGCCGAGCGCTCATTTGAACCTTTTTGGTTAATTAGTATACCAGTAGTAAGCTTCGCAGTTTTGATCTGTCATATCCCAATTATTTTGAGTAATTTAGGAATCTTACCCAGTGGGGAAGAGTTAGATATGTTTCTGGCTCCAGCTCTGTTGTGGTCTAGCTTGACAGGTCTAATTATTAGCGGTCTGATTTATGGAATGAATTCTGTCCCCAAACCAGTCAAACTTCCGTTCCCGGCTGTACAAGACTTTTTTGCTTACGATCTTTATGTACAGAAACTGTATCAGGTGACGATCGTGTGGTTGGTAGCAACTAGTGCAAAAGTGGTGAATTGGTTCGATCGATATATCATAGATGGCTTGGTCAATTTGGTTGGCTTTGGTACTTTGTTTAGCGGCCAGTCACTGAGATTCACTAACACCGGACAATCACAATTCTATATTTTGTCGATGTTTTCTGGTGTAGTGATTCTGGGTCTACTCATGGGGTTCTTAATATAAAGACTTTCATTCACATATCCCATTTGTAGGGTGGGCACTGCCCACGTCTCGATTCCCAAGGTTTTTTTGAGATTCATAGAGCTTCAAAAGTTCTTTGGATATCAACAAAACACTTTCTGAACGCTGATATCTATGTGGTGGGCATTGCCCACCCTACATCTGTAGCCAATATGATTTTAGATTTCCATCTGAATACAATAACCACATTTAAAAACATGAAAAATAATATTGCTATCTCTGTTACACGTCGCGGTTTGTTTAAGCTTGGTGCTACTGCGGTTGGTGCTGGCTTCGTCACCAGTCAATTGGGCATCGAAGTACAGAAATCTAACGCTGCGATCGTTCTTAACAGTCTTACTCCTGAAAGTGCTTTAGGTGAATTACTCAAAGGTAACAAACGATTTGCTGCCCAAAAAACTCAAGGTCGTAATCGAAATTTATTCCGTTTACGGGAAGTAGCTAAGGGACAAAACCCTTTTGCAGCAATTTTAGGCTGTGCTGATTCCCGAGTACCCTCTGAGATTATCTTTGATCAGGGTTTAGGCGACTTGTTTGTAGTCCGGGTAGCAGGTAATGTTGCAACTCCTGAAGAAATTGGGAGTTTGGAGTTTGGCACTCTAGTTTTGGGTGCAAAGGTGTTAATGGTATTAGGACACGAGCGCTGTGGTGCTGTAAAAGCCGCGATCGATAATAAACCTGTTCCTGGTAAAATCAGTGCCATTCTAGACCAAATTCAACCTGCGGTAATTAATACCTCGAAAAATTCCCCTGATCGGTTAGTAGAAGTCACGATCGCCAATGTTAAGCTGCAAATGGCTACGCTCAAGGCTTCACCAGTAATAGCTGATTTGATTAATGCTAAAAAGCTGAAAATTGTTGGAGGTATTTATGATTTAGATACTGGGTTGGTGACACAAGTTGCTTAGTAAATCAGCAGATATTAACAGAGTTTATTCTTACTAAGGAGGTTTAAGAGAATGTTGAGTTCAATAATTTGGCTGCCAGCTTTGGGCGCATTATTAATTGGCTTGTTACCCGGTTCTAGCCGTTTGATTGCCGGGATTACGGCATCGGCCAGTTTGGTAGTCACCATTGTAGTTGCTGCAATGTTTAACTATCAAGATGCCGGTTTACAGTTTGTTGAACACTTGAGCTGGATTCAGCCTTTGGGTTTAGATTATGCTCTGGGTTTGGATGGACTCTCTTTACCTTTGGTGGTTTTGAATGCTTTGTTACTATTTTTGGCGGTGCAATCAACCAGTAAAGAAGTGGAGCGCCCTCGGCTGTTCTATGCCCTGTTGCTTTTAGTAAGCGTAGCAGTCACGGGGGCTTTTCTCGCTCAGAACTTATTACTTTTCTTCTTGTTTTACGAGTTAGAGTTAATTCCCCTCTATTTGCTAATCACTATTTGGGGTGGGGAACGCCGAGGATATGCTGCAACTAAGTTTCTGATTTATCAAGCGCTTTCGGGCATGATTCTACTGGCTGGTTTCTTGAGTTGGGCATGGTTTACCAAGACTGGTGATTTTAACTACGAATCTTTAGCTGCTACTCATTTACCGGCTAATCTCCAACTACTATTCCTTTGTATTATCCTGCTGGGCTTCGGTATCAAAATGCCCTTGGTGCCTTTCCATACTTGGTTGCCAGATGCTTATGTAGAATCATCTACACCAGTTTCGATGTTATTGGGTGGGATTGTTTCTAAACTGGGGACTTATGGACTGATTAGATTTGGCTTGGGTTTGTTTCCCGATGCCTGGGTAATTGTGGCTCCTTGGTTAGCGTTGATTGCGGTAGTGACTGCGGTGTATGGAAGTATTATTGCGATCGCCCAGACTGATATTAAGAAAACGATCGCCTATAGTTCGGTTGCCCATTTAAGCTATGTGTTGCTGGCGATCGCTGCTGGGAATTCATTAAGTGTGTTGGGAGCTGTATATCAAATGGTGGCTCATGGTTTAATTTTGGCATTGTTGTTCAACTTGGTAGGAATCATTGAAGCCAAAACTGGGACTAGAGAGTTGGCGCAGTTACATGGTTTACTGAATCCTCAGCGGGGCTTGCCTTTTGTGGGAGCCATGTTAATTTTGACCATGATGGCCAGCGCCGGGATTCCGGGGATGGTGGGGTTTGTCGGTGAGTTTCTATCTTTTCAGGGTAGTTACTTGGCATTCCCGATCATGACGGTGATCTGTCTAGGGAGTACTGGTTTGACATCGGTTTACTTCGTGCTTATCATTAACCGGGCACTATTTGGCAAATTGGAAGAAAATATTACTTATCTACCCAAGGTTCAGGGGTATGAAAGAGTTCCGGCGATTATTTTGGCTGTTTTAATTGTGTTGTTGGGAGTGCAGCCTAATATTGTGATTTCTCATACGCAGGTTACTACAGATGCTTTGGTAGCTCGTGTTTCACAGAATTCAGCCACCATTGCTTTGCTTAAAGTTAATCCATCTGAAACCAGCTTGCCATTGTAAAAGGCAAAGAATATAACAGCCACACCACTATCACTGAAACAAAAATATGACTACTTCTACTGCCAGTAAGATTGCTCCTTCCACTCACGAGTTTGCTGCGGTTATTCACCGATTGGAAGCCGGTGGGGCAATGTTGCCCGATACTCCCGAGAATTTGATGCAGATTATTGGTCTGTATAAGGCTTATGCGGTGCCGATGGATTTTTATTGGAGGGATTTGTTGTATATTGCTGAGCAGGTGTTTTTGAACCCTTTACCAGCTTTTAAATACTTTTTGCCTCAAGAATATTTGGATTTGCCTAATCACTATGCTGGTGATGATGCCGATTTACGTATTTGGCAAAAAGGTGCAGCTTCTGCTCATCCAGAGTTGCTGGAATTTATGGAAAAAGGTCGGAGTACTAAAATGCCGAAGATTTTTCATCATTTGTTGCACGATCGCATAAATATGGAGTTTGCCGAAGCCTGTATGCAGGCGATGTATTGGCAACGGGGCATGGGCGGCCAGTTTGATCCTTATTTGGATACAGAGGAATATAAGCAGAATGCCGATCGGGCGATCAAAGCTTATTTTCAGGGTAATCCGGCGATGTTGGGCTTATATAAGCTTTTCCCAGATATGTTTATTGAACAGGTACGTCAACTTTCTTACTATTCCAATTTAGGACTATTTTGGGAAGTGATGGCTCCGGTGTTTTTTGAGATGAGCGATCTCTATGATGCTGGTGAAATTAAGTCGGTGCCAGATGCAATGAATTTTTTGGTGAATGGCATTTTCGCGGTAGCTGGACGGCCAATTTATCACCATGTTTATATTCGGGGTGAATTGTTCGAGATTATTCCAAAATCCTGTGGCTTTACTTGGTTATATGAGGCGGCTTTGCCCTATGTGGAAGCGGTGTTTTATCGCACGGCTCCTTTCCGAGGCACTAAGTCTTACAATGCCCAGGCAGAGCAAGTTCCCGCTGAACAAAAAGATTTCCACTATGGAATTCTCTACGCCGATGTTAACCCGGTGGGTAGTGCTGGAATTCCACCTACTTTGTTGATGGATGATATGTATCATTTTCTGC
>JANOXZ010000727.1:0-9833 GCA_031418695.1 Synechococcales cyanobacterium VAR_35_metabat_10 | reverse complement strand
TTGATAACCAAATTAAGCAGAAGCTACTCAGATTGGTGAATCCTTCGGATAATCTGTAAGAATTTATCTTCAACATACAAAAATCCCACCAGATATGCCGGTGGGATTTTTTTAAGCTACTGCAAATCCAGTGTGCTGTCGAACTGCCGGTTCATGAAAACCAAGGACAATATCTTCTTTGGGAATTCCGGCGGAGAGAAGTTCGTCTGTTACACCATCTTCAGTTCCATCGTATTGCACCCAAACTTTGGCATTGACAATTTCAATATGTAATAAAACACTGTGCAAGTGATGCAGGCCATCCCAACCTTCAGAAATAATCAGGTATTGGTCAGTTTCTGGATCAAAAGCAGCTCGATTCCTTACATCAACATTGGCGTAGGTGATTTCAGTATAAGGTTGGAGGGTATTGCGGATGATTTGGCGATAACGATTTAGACGATCCATCGAGTAATGATCTCCTGATCAGGATTAAAAGTTAATAGCTTCAAAACTTTATTTTCTAAAAGAATCTGTCCAACCTCTTGTTCAAATAATTTCATGAAGCTAGCATCCCGAATAGCTAGATAGAGTATCCGGTCTGGCTCAATGCGGCTTAATACATTTTGGTATAAGATGTACTGGCCAAGTGCGACTTCAAGATCTCTAATCTCAGAAGGACTGATAAAACTTTTGATTTCAACAGCAATCTTTTGCGTATCTTTTTCTGCTGTAAGAAGCTTTTCACCAGCCAGATCAATAAAAAGATCTTTTTTTCCAACCTTCAGACTGTATGGATCATGACTAATAGCCCAACCATCTTTGATCAATGCTTGTTTACAGCTATCGTGATAGATATCTTTAGCTGACATAGAATTTGAAACCTCCTTCCTTAATTTTACGACTTCTCAGAGGATAAAGAAATGGAAATTTTTTTGATGCGCCATGGCATCGCGGAAGATTTGCAGCCCGGTGAAGTGGATGCCGATCGCGCAGCATTTCTGGAAGAAAATCGAGAGCTAACCACCAAGGGCATAGCAAAAACTGAGCGGGTTGCTTGCCGGATGGAAGAGATGGACTGGGAGTTCGATATGGTGCTCTCTAGCCCTTTGGTGCGTGCCTGTGAGACAGCGCAGATTTTGTTGGAATCGGGGTTGAGTGAAGTGCTAGAAATCCATCCGAACTTGGCACCCGATGGGTTGTTAGAAAACTGGTTGCAGTGGTTCGCATCTTATCGACTGACTAATCCCACCGCCGAACGACTTATTTTGGTGGGACATGAGCCGAATTTGAGTCAGTGGGCAGAGATTTTGGTGTTTGGCCAGGTGTTCGATCGCATCCACCTCAAAAAAGCTGGCGTGATTGCGCTCCAAATACCAGATACTGAAGACCTCATTGGCAAATGTGAGCTGTTATGGCTGGTATCACCAAAATGTTGGATCTGATTAAGCAATTTTGAGCAAAGTTAAGGGGTATCACAATTTTGGTAAAGAATTTTGATAAAATTGCTACAGCGCCGTGGCGCGGACTCCACCAATCCTGTAAATATCTCCCATGACAGCAAAAAAAACGGTAATATCCCCCTCCATCTTGTCTGCCGACTTTGGCAAACTAGGTGCTGAAATTGAAGCAGTAGACAAAGCTGGTGCCGACTGGATTCACGTAGATGTCATGGATGGTCGGTTCGTACCAAACATCACGATCGGGCCATTAATTGTGGAAGCAGTGCGTCCTCATACCAAAAAGCCTTTGGATGTGCATTTAATGATCGTAGAGCCAGAGCGCTATGTGGCTGATTTTGCCAAAGCGGGCGCTGATATTATTTCGGTACATGCCGAAACCAGTTCTACTACCCATTTGCACCGCACTTTGGGCATGATTAAAGATTTGGGCAAGATGGCTGGTGTGGTTTTGAATCCTGGTACTTCTTTAGATACGATCGAGTATGTTTTAGACCTCTGTGATCTCGTTTTGATCATGAGTGTGAACCCTGGGTTTGGTGGTCAGAGCTTTATTCCTGGCGTAGTTCCCAAAATCGCTAAGCTTCGCCAAATATGCAACGAGCGCGGTTTGGATCCTTGGATCGAAGTAGATGGTGGCCTAAAGGGCAACAATACTTGGCAGGTGTTAGAAGCTGGCGCTAATGCGATTGTGGCTGGTTCGGCAGTATTTAATACTCCTGACTATGCAACGGCGATCGATGGTATCCGCAATAGCCGTCGTCCTGAATTAGTTACTGCATAATTGTTGGCGATCGAATCTCGAAATATAGATGGTGATTTTTATCCACCATCTATATTTTTGTGTATGACCATTTGTATTGCAAAAAGATTCAGAAATGTAATATGTAACAGTGAATACGGAAATTATTTCTTTTGAAGATTAGTATTGTGGTATAATGTTTTGGATGTCCAAATAGTGTCAGTTGAGAGATCGAGTTCTCGATATGCTTGATAGAAAAAGCTTAATTTCTCTTTTCGGCCAGATTTTGCTCACTAAAGCTATGTCTGGAAAAGCAAGAAATGGTTTTAGAATAGTCTATGAGTTGGTTGATTGCATCAATACTAACTTCTGCCATCACTAAGAAAGAGTTTCAGACTTTTGTTGATTGATCAGTAAATATAAAATTGCCTTGCTTAAAGAGTTTTAGCTTTAAATAGCGACAAGCTTAGATTTTTGGAATCAAAAAAGCTAATTAATAGAGGTTTATAATGAGTAACTCAGTTAAAATTACTTTTTTTATGATTGTGACAGATCCCGATATTGGCATAGCCGACTATGCAGTTAAAAGCTATTGTAAAGTTCAAGGGATACCTTTCAAACTGCGGATCTATTCTAATTGGGTCAGTCCCCATTTGAAAGAAAGATATTTTCCTGTTTGGCGGAGTTTTGATTTTGTAGAAATAGAAGAAAATGAGTGGCAAAAAGATAAGCGCAGCTTACAGGGCAACTCTCTAGAAGGCCCCTATGAAAAGTGTTTTACTGTGTGGGATAGCGAATTGAAAAAGATTCAGACTCCCTATTTCGCTACTGTAGATGCGGATTTTGAAATTTTGGATGCCAAGTTTATCTCGGTAATGCTAAATCACTTAGAAAAAGAATCTAATTTGGTTGCAATGGCAACCGATTATCAATTTAGAGTTTCGGAATTGCATGATAGTTACAACGACGAAAGAATTGCTGTTAACGAACGGCTTCAGACTTGGTTCTGTATATATAAACAGAAAGCTTTAGAATGCCATACTTCGCACCGCAAACTTATTGTACCAAGTTCACCTTACCCAGAAGTTTGGGACGAAGGGGGATATTTCCAAAAAATGCTGAAGGAAGAACATGGATATAGTTTCTCGATTTTAGATCAAGAATATCAACCTTGCTTTATTCACTATGGTGCCTTTAGTAAAAATCGGGATGTGAATGACAATAATATTTTTTGGTATCGGACGGTCAATATCTTAGGAAAAAGAGGACTGTTTGGCAGTAAGAAATTACTTATTGATAAAGTCTTTAGATTTTTAATAGTTAATTACGTAATGAAATTTATGTTTGGCAATTTTGATAGAACTAAGTATTGGAATAGATCTAAGATAGACTCTGCTAACAAAGTTACAATTTGATTTTTGAATTAAACTTTTTGCACCCTAGTTTGGTTTGCGTAATAACTGATCATTAGCCGGGATGCTCAACTTGTTTTCATCAGAACTAGTGAGATAGGATCGATAATTTTCATCTCCGGCTAAGTGTACTTTAAAAAAGGCAGTAGACAACATCTCCAGATAAGTTTTAAACCTTTGGCTGATAGCCTCTGATACTGCTGCTTGTTCAATGATTTCTGCTGGTTTTGGGGTGTGTCCTACTTTTAGGGCGATCGACAGATATTTATTGGGATTGCGCATGGCAGTGAAGCCCAGGAGCTGTTCTTGAGCCATCGGGGTAAAAGGGTCTTGGGCGGTGGAGTTCCAATAGGTTGCTACATCGATCACCTGCAAATTTTTAGAGCCAAACAGACTTTGTCCCATGGGCACAAACATAAATAATGATGAAATGCGTGAATCGCGAAAGTCCAGATTTCTTTGAAAATCTGGTAGCTCTAGGGCACGACATTGATAGAACAAAGAGAGATTCACCAGCTTAGATTGAGATTCACAATCTTGTTGTAGTTGAGCAAAATCAAATTTGGCACCAGCCAAACTGAGTGCTGGAACTGCGCCAAAAGAATAGCTAACAATTCCAACTTGTTTGACATTCAGGCGATTTTGAAATTTGGTGGGATTCAACTTCTCTAGTTCATTAAGGGCATAAGTAATATCCAAGGGGCGATTAATATACTCACTGGCATCAAAGTTTCCGGCTGATACTGGTTTGCGCCCCAGAAAGAAGTCTTGTTGCCTCACATCATTACTGTCGATCGTCTCGGGAACTCCGACGGCGAATCCGTGAGAGGCTAAATGATTAGCTAAAAAAGCCATAAACTCTTGATTTAACCCCATGCCGTTGGCAACAATCACCAGTGGGATCTTAGTTGTTGTGGCGGGATCTTTCTTGGGTATATATAGTTTGGTGGTGAACCGGCGATTCCGACTGATATCAAAGTGTTTAATTGTTTGATTAGATACTTCAAAAGAGCCAGCTTTTGCAACTTTTTGACTGATATCATTAAGTTGATCAGAAGCTGTTAAAGCCGTTTTGGAGTTGTTCTCTAATCTGGAGTTTTCTAAATGCTTAGTTAGTGCTATCTCGGATTTAGTGAATTTCTCTGATTGATTAAGTACTTTAAATACTTCTTCTACATCGATATAAATATCGCCAGGGAAGCTGCGCAGAATGTTGACAGGAGTGAATTCTAGCAAGTTGGCAGATGCTGCAAAAAGCCCTGCTTTGATTGCTTCTCGACCATTTCTACCATCTGGCAAGCGCACTATTTTACCCAGATCAGAAAGTAGCTCTTTCCCTGAGTTGGAATCTAACATCCTGGTTAAATAAAGATTGGTATTGGCTGGCGGCAAGTACTGGGAACGAAACAGCTCATTCCATTGTTTGCGATTGAGGCGAAAGCCCAGGAGTCCTCTGGCTCTGGCTTTTTGTGCAGAGGGTAAATTTTTAGTAATAAAAGCAATATCATCATCTTCGCGATTTTCGGTGGCAAATTTTTCGATCGATTTAACCGCAATAGATTTTTTAATTGGCCCTAGTTTAAATACAATGTTCTCAGCAGCTTTCACCGGATGAGTATTAAGGATGCCGATGGTGGCGATCGTCAGTAAAGAAAAAATCAGAGATAGCTTATGTTTCATATTCCTGCCGATGCAGCTCAAAATAACATTCTCGGCACATTGTATTATATCTGGTTTCAACTAGTCCACCATAGATTTATCCAGTGTTGTTCTGGTAGTTGAGCCAAATTTCTGTGTCTGCTGCTACTGGAGAAGGCTGCTGACAGTGATGGGGGTAATGTTTTCTGCTAACAAAGCGTCGTACTGCAACACTTCCACGAGTTGATTTTTGGCATCGACCATGGCTACTTGAGGACAGTGGTGGCTGATTTCTGGCAGGGTGAGCTGGCCATAGGTCATAATAATCAGTCGATCGCCCGGTTCGCCTAATCTGGCCGCAGCACCATTCAGTTCGATCGCCCCAGAACCCGCCGGAGCCGTAATGGCATAGGTCATAAAGCGCTGGCCATTGTTAACGTTGACCACTTGGACTTGCTCGTAAGGCAAAATGTTAGCGGCTTCTAGCAGCAAAGTATCAATGCTGATACTGCCCATGTAATTTAAATTTGCGGCGGTAATAGTACAGCTATGGATTTTGCCAAATAATAGGGTACGCAACATAATAAAAATCTCTCAAAAGCTGGTGCAGTCTCAAGCTGGCACAGAAAAATCTGCGCCAGCTCAATTATCTCTTATATTTTGGCTGTTTGCAGGCTACTTGTAAGCAGCAATGCCTTTGGCAACTAGGGCTGCGACTTTGTCTGCGTCTTCCCAGTCTAAGATTTCGGTGACTTTCTTTTCGAGGTTCTTATAGGTTTTAAAGAACTCGCTAATTTCGTCTAGGTAGTGGGGGGCAATGTCTTTGATCGACTTAATCTGCGCATAGCGAGGATCTTTGTCGGGAACACAGAGAATTTTTTCGTCTCTGTCGCCACCATCAATCATACCCAATACTCCGATCGGACGGGCGGCAATCACACAGCCAGGGAAAGTGGGTTGATCCATCATTACCATGGCATCTAATGGGTCGCCATCGTCGCCGAGGGTGTTGGGGATAAAACCGTAATCGCAAGGGTAATGGACAGCGGAGTGGAGCACTCGATCGAGGGCGAAGGCGTTGAGGTCTTTGTCGAATTCGTATTTATTCTTGCTGCCAGCAGGAATTTCGATCAAAACATTAATAATCCCAGGTTTGGGTTGGGCAGGAATCCGCGCTAAATCCACGGTAGCTCTCCTAAATAAACAAAATAATAACAGCGGGAAGTTCTCCCCTTGAGCATTTTACTGGCAGAGGGACACATGAGCAGCACTATGGGTTCATCAAAGTCAGAGCAAAGACTGGTAAAAGCCAAAGCCAGACAACTTTTTGAGTGAGATTTAACGCTCGATCGATCATCCCCACTTCAATCTCTTGCATCGGATTTCCTAGTAAAGGCTTCGATCGCAGCTCACCCTGATAATAGTTATCCCCCCCCAGTTGTACTCCCAAAATTGCCGCATAAACACATTCACTCCAACCCGAATTAGGGCTGGGATCTCGGACGGCATCCCGCTGACAGATTTGCCAGATGGCAATGGGTTTACCCGAAAACAAAGCCAGCGTTAAAACAGTTAGGCGACAAGGCAACCAAGTAAGAATATCTTCAAACTTGGCACTCGCCCAACCTAAATCTTTATAGGGTTCTCGTAGATATCCCACCATCGAATCTAAAGTGCTAGCCGCTTTGTACGCCAGAGCCAAGGGTACCGCACCAACGCCAGGAATGCTGGCTCCTAGTAGTGCATAGAACCAAGGAGCCGTAACTCCATCCACCGAGTTTTCCGCCACGGTTTCTAAGATAGCCCGGTAAATTTCTGGGGCGGTTAGTTTATCTGTGTCTCGCCCGACATACTTACAGAGCCGCTGACGAGCTTCGGGCAAATCATTAATTGCCTCCAACACATCCACACTGGCTTGACGCAGGCTCTTACCAGCTAAACAACTGGCCAGCAAAATGACTTCGAGAATTTTGGCGACTATGGGCCGCCACATTTGCAGGTAATGAAAAAAAGCCCAGCTTCCAATGCCACACCCCAAAATCAGTGTTCCACATAGTCCAACACCAGAAATCTTGCGGGCTATGGGGTTTGCGAGATATTTCCAAGTAAATTTACTCCAGGCTGTAATATACCAACCCATTACTTGGACTGGATGCAGCCAACCCCAAGGATCTCCAAGGATGTAGTCCAATAACAGCGCCGCAAGGAGAATTAGTGCTGGCGAATCCCATAAAACCCGATCGATCGAAAACATCTTACTATCCAATACCAGCATGGCAATTTTGGCACAGCATCGCCCCAAATAACGACTCGGCAGGACTTTTATTTTACGAAAAGCTTGCCATTTAAAGATAATCACGCTATGCTTGATAAGCGCTGAAAAACAACGCGGGATAGAGCAGCCTGGTAGCTCGTCGGGCTCATAACCCGAAGGTCAGTGGTTCAAATCCACTTCCCGCCACCATTTGATGCACGAACCCGACAAAGGTAACTACCTCTGTCGGGTTTCTTGTATAGATAGAAATCAGAAAGCTCCCGATCAGCAGCAAAACTGATCGGGACTTACAATTTTTTCGGTTTTTAGGGATGTGCCATGCTTACTGGAATTGGTTTTGCACCAGATTGATCGGCTATTTCATCAGTCTTAGCAGCCATAATCAGGTCATTGCGATGTAGACCATTGATCGCATGAGTCCACCAAGTTACTGTCACCTTGCCCCATTCGGTTAACAAAGCCGGGTGATGTTCTTCTTTTTCTGCCGCTGCACCCACTGCATTGGTGAAATCTAAGGCAGCTTGAAAATTGTCAAATAAATATACCCGCTCTACTCGATCGGCTCCATTAACTTCAAACTTGCACCAGTTAGGAATTTGGCGCATCAGTTCATTGACTTCTGCCTCGGTTGCGGCTGGTTCGCCGCCATGGCAAGGCACGCATTTTGCATTGGCCAGAGAATCAGTCATAATGTCACCCACTTGTGTTTGGGCTTATTGTACTGCGCTGAACCAATGAGGTCTAGTCTTTGTCCTCACTGTTGCCATAAATATATCGACAGATCCCCCGTTCGGAAGCCTTGATGAAATCCAGCATTTCGGTGACTAAGGGGTTATCAAAGTCGGCTTCTAGTTGGGCGATCGCCTCGGCAATCAGTAAATTAGATTTGTAAATTACTTTAAAAGCCCGTTTGAGTTCCAGCCGATCGGCAACACTCAAACCGGCACGGCGGAGGCCGATCGAGTTTAAACCCATCACGCTATTTCCCGATTGATGACGAGTCATACAAAATGGTGGCACATCCCGAAAAGTCGCCGAACCACCGGCCATCATCACATTTCTACCAACACGGGCAAATTGGTGTACCAGGCAGTTTCCACTGATGAATGCTTGATCGCCTACCTGGGCATAGCCCGCCACTAAGGCACCGTTGGCGATGATTACCTGATTGCCGACTTGCACATTATGGGCGAGGTGACTGTTGACCATTAATAAGCAGCCATTTCCTACCGTGGTCTTCGTCCCCGTTTTGGTACCGCGATGAATTGTGACACCCTCACGGATTTGGCAATCTTCGCCCACCATCACATAGCTAACTTCTTCTTTGAAGGCAATATCTTGAGGTAAACCACCCAGGACTGCGTTGCTGTGAATATGACAACCGCGCCCGATCGTGGTGTAGGGCAAAATAGTGACATGGCTCACCAGCTTACAGTCATCGCCAATTTCTACATCATTAGAGACATAACAAAAAGGCCCAATTTCCACGTTCTGGCCAATTTTAGCGCCGGGATCCACAACTGCCGAAGGATGAATTTTCATAAAATTATTTGATCGAATTTTGCAGACTGGTAAAGAAGTCGGGGTAAGAAACTGAGGCGGCATCGGCTCGTTGTAGATGACTGACACCCTTAGCGGTGAGAGCCGCGATCGCCAGACTCATAGCAATACGATGATCAGTAAAGCTATCTAGTTCCGCACCTACGAGGGTCTGACCGCCAGGAATTTCTAGGCCATCGGGGAGTTCGGTGATTTTGGCTCCCATTTTGCCGAGCTGGGTGGCCATTACTGATAATCGATCGCTTTCCTTAACTCTTAACTCTTCCGCATCAGAAATCACCGTGGTTCCTTGGGCAAACAGCGCTGCCACCGCCAAAATCGGGATTTCGTCCACCAACCGAGGAATCAGATCACCACCAATTTTACAGGCGCGCAGTTGACTAGCCCGCACTCGGATATCGGCCACTGGTTCGCCAGTGACTTCTCGCTGATTGAGCAGTTCAATATCGGCTTCCATTAGCGCCAGAGCATCCAAGATGCCGGTGCGAGTGGGGTTTACGCCTACATTGGTCAGCAGCAACTCAGAGCCAGGGATAATGGCAGCGGCAACCAACCAGAAAGCGGCGGAGCTAATGTCCCCAGGGACGATCACTTTTTGACCGGTGAGCTTGGGCCAGCCCGTCACAGTGGCGCTCTTGGTAGCGGGGTCTATCTTGACTGTGGCTCCAAAGGCGCGCAGCATCCGTTCGCTGTGGTCACGGGATAGGGCTGGTTCGGTGACAGTGGTTTCGCCTTCGGCTAATAATCCGGCTAATAACACCGCTGAT
>JANOXZ010000726.1:0-10318 GCA_031418695.1 Synechococcales cyanobacterium VAR_35_metabat_10 | reverse complement strand
CTTTTTGATTTTGGGTTTAACCGCCGCGATCCAAATTGGTCAGCCAGCTCGTCGCTTTGATGGTTTACTCAGCGGGACTTGCTGTATTTTGATGCTGCTGATGACTGCTCCACCTTTAATGCTGCTGCTATTAGTTGGCGGTATTGGCATGATTATCGGTCGGCCAGTGGCCTTGTTGGCAGTTGTGATTACCTGGCTAAGCGCGGCTTTGTTGGTAGCTTTGCCCGGTCAGCAATTAATGATTGATCCGGTGTTTTTGCGTAGCTTGCCGATCGCTCTCAGCTTATTAATGGGCATCTTGTTCTTACTCATTGAAAGCATTTTAAAGGGCTTGCTCGGCAACTGGACAGCCGTGACTATTTTGGCCGTGGTCTTGGGTCTAGCTTTAAATTTTGGCTGGCCAACCGATGTGGCGATCGAGCGTTTAGAGTACGAAGCTTCTGCCCGTAAGACCCTAGAAATTTCTCGGCGGTTTCCTTATAAAAACTGGACGATGGTGGCTCCGAATGAGCAGTTGTCTCAAAGTTTTCAGCAGGGCTGGTACGAAGATTTGGCGAAGTTTGTCAAGCAGTATCAAGAGCCGGTAGAGTCTCCAGGTTTTCAGATCCCGTTTAAAACCAGCAATATCTTTGTGATGGTAGAGAAAAAGCCTTTCAGCAGTGATAAAGAGTTTGCCGATGTGCCCTATTCCACTCTGAATGACCCGGTGTACAACAACTATCGATCGAGTATCGGACGCAACAGGCTGCAAGCCTCAGCTATGGCTCTCTGTGAGACTTATGCTAAGAATCATCCCGACAGCAAAATATACTACGAAGACACCGTAATCAAGATTTATCAATTTGCTGGCATACCACCGACTACCGAGAAATGAGTATGGCTGCCGTTGGGTGGGTGAGCGAAGCCGAACCTACATTTGCACCGTCACCACCAAGTCTCGCAAGATGGGGTTCCGGCGTAGCGTGTTTTCTTGTTCTAAGTATTGAACAATGTGCGGGACATTGATGAGGTATTTCCGCCGACCTCGAAAAACATAGAGTATTGTTAGCAGGGTAGTAATTGCCCCGGCCTGTAAATCGACAAAGCTGCCGCCAATTTCTGGTGAAAGTAAACGAGGTAGATAGTTCTGGATTTCTGGGGTGTCTTCGATCAACTCTGCCGATCGCAGAATACAGAGTCGATTCAGACCAAAATCTTTGTAGACCAGTAACCGATTCAATGATTGGCAGACTTCTTGGCTATTGCGCTCTTGTAGCACTGATACCCCCATATTCATTGCCCCACCATCGATAGCTCCGCTTGCGCCATCGGCGATCGAGCAGCGCATCTGAAAATCGATCAGGTTTTGGTTAAATTGTGCTGGCTCCACCCGAGAGAGCTCTTCTATTGTGACTCGATCGATCGCCTGCCCCTTCAGAAAAGATAGAGACAAAAGTAAGGCTGCGGCAATCGTTTCTTTATCTTGCAGCAGCGAGCGTAATGAAGCGCGCACGCTGGCACCTTCATGTTCAAAAGCCTGAATGACAGAACTGAGTTCAGTAGTAGATAGCTGGGTCATCTGTACGATAGTCATACCTGAATTTTTAGGGAATTAAGCTAATGCCCGATTGTACTACTCTACAGTGTCCATTTTTCTCGATGTTCTTGCTTTGCTTGATCCTACAAAAAACATTCAGATTCACTACATGATAGGTGATGATCCTTGATCAGAAATTCCGGCCCAAAGAAATTCTGAACCAGAGAAAATCGCGTTAAGCTAGATTCATAGTTCCTCGTTTGGCTACCCAACCCATGGTGCGCATCATTCACCAACTGGCTGAAGCCCAGCAAGAGTTGGATCGCATCCGCTCTCGCCACCAAGATGATCAGTCCATCCATCGCGAAGCCACAGTCAGAGAAATTGTCCAAACTGTGCATCGTCATCGAGACAGCGCTCTACTGCAATACACCATTGAGTACGACTGTCCCCATCTGACCCTCGATCGACTGCGGGTAGATGGGGCGGAGCTAGATGTTGCCTATCAACAGGTGGAACCATCTCTACTCCAAGCCATGCAGGCTGCTGCGGAACAAATCACTGCTTTTCATAATTTACATTTACCTAAGTCTTGGGTTCATTTCACTCCTCAAGGCAGCACTCTCGGTCGTCAATATCGGCCAGTGAGCTGTGCGGGTCTATATATTCCTCGGGGACGTATGGGCTACCCCAGCACCGTTTTGATGAATGCTATTCCTGCCAGGGTAGCTGGGGTGCCGCGCTTGGTGTTGGCTACGCCGCCTAATGCTGATGGTTCGATTCCTCCGGCGGTGTTGGTGGCGGCTCAGATGGTGGGAATTCAAGAAATTTATCGGATGGGTGGGGCACAGGCGATCGCTGCTTTTGCTTATGGTACGGCCACCGTTCCCCAAGTGGATTTAATTGTGGGACCAGGTAATGCCTATGTAAATCTGGCTAAGCAGTTAGTCGCCGATACGGTGGGCATTGATGGTTTTGCCGGTGCTCCAGAACTATTAATAGTGGCTGACGATCAAGCGACCCCCACACTCATTGCCGCTGATCTGTTGGCGCAGGCCGAGCGGGATGTGCTGGCTGCGGCGATTTTGATTACTACCGATCGAGAGTTGGCTGAAAAAGTACAGATCGAGATAGCTGATCGGCTAGCTAATCATTCCCATGCTCTATTAATAGAGAAGGCGATTGCCCACTGTGGTCTGATTATTGTGGTCGAGAAGATCGAACAGGCGATCGAGCTAAGTAATCGTTTTGCTCCTGCCCAACTTTTACTGTGGGTGAATGATCCTTGGGAGATTTCTGGTCGGTTTGATCGGGCGGGGACGATTTTTCTGGGTGGTCAGACTCCACCAAGTAGTTATTTGGTTGGTCCGGTGGCAACTTTACCCACTAATGGGGCTGCGCGCTTTAGCAGTAGCTTGGGGGTCGAGACTTTCATGAAGTACTCTAATTTAGTAGAATATTCGCCAGCAGCTCTATCACAGTTAGAAAGCGCAATCGACGAGCTGGCGCGGGCTGAAGGCTTAATCTTGCCCTCTAGCACCCTGATTGATCGGGGCTAAATTGCAGGTTTTTTTTTAGGGTTTCTAGATGAAATTACAAATGATCAACCATAAAATTTGCGGAGTAAACTGTTTGTAACGTCTGTAATCTTTGATGGTCTTAGGTTACAGTCAGGCTATTCTTTGTAAGTATAATTACTTATAGAGATATAGATTTGGCGATCGATCGACTCTTTTTAGACAGCCTCCCAGGAAAAAAACAACGAAAAATAATAAAGAAAGTATAAAAATCAACATAATTTAAAGATTTGCCTATTCCAAAATTACCTTTCTCCTATTAGAATAAGTCAGTGCAAATCGGATTCAGTCAAGGTCTGAGAGATCGAATAGAAAAAAAAATCTGTTCTTTCTGCCATATACCCAGATTAATCATAGAAAAGCATCACCAACTTCTCTTGAAACCAAAGGAGACAATCAATGAATAAGGGCGAATTAGTCGATCAGGTTGCTGATAAGGCTGCTGTTACCAAAAAAGTAGCTGACACTGTACTCTCTGCCGCTTTAGAAGTGGTTATGGAAGCAGTATCGACTGGCGATAAGGTCACATTAGTAGGTTTTGGCTCCTTTGAGCCTAGACAACGTCAACAGCGGGAAGGTCGGAACCCTCGGACTGGCGAAAAGATGGATATTCCTGCAACCAAAGTACCCGCTTTCTCGGCAGGTAAGTTGTTTAAGGACAAAGTCTCGGCTTCCGAACCCGAAAAGCCAGCAGCTAAAGCTGCTGCCAAAAAGAAATAGGAAACTTTTGGATCAATCAAACCGGCCAACTCATGGCGGCAACTTGGTCTGGGCAGCTAGCATCGCTGGCTGCCCGGTCAACCAAATATTGGATTTTTCCGCTAGTATCAATCCCCTCGGTCTAGGATCGGGGGTGATTTCTGCTTTGCAACAACATTTATTAGAGATCGATAAATACCCAACTCCCGGATATTTAGAACTACGCCAAGCTTTGGCTCAGCATTTACAGGTTTCGGCGGACTGGATTTTACCGGGCAATGGGGCAGCGGAGCTGTTGACTTGGGCAGGCCGAGAGCTATCTCAGTACCAAACAATTTTACCGACTCCTGCTTTTAATGATTATGGTCGCGCTCTCCGAGCTTTTGATGCGCCCTTCACTTCTATTCCGCTATTAGATCAGCATGGTACTTGGTTAGACCTTAGCAAGATCTTAGATAATCCAGCGATTCCTGCTCGGGCTGCGCTGTTGTTGAATAATCCTCATAATCCTAGTGGTGCACTGTGGACAACTGAGACTTTGTTGCCATTGCTCGATCGATTCTCGTTAGTAGTAGTCGATGAATCTTTTATGGATTTTGTCTCGCCTAGTCAGAGTCTGATTCCTTGGGTGGAGAAATACGATAATTTAGTGGTAATTAGTTCGCTCACCAAGTTTTATAGTTTGCCCGGTCTGCGATTGGGTTATTGTGTGGCTCATCCCGATCAATTAGCCCGCTGGCAAAGTTGGCGCGATCCGTGGGTGGTAAATCGATTGGCAGAGGTGGCGGGGATTGCAGCTTTAAAGGATCAAGAGTTCATCGATCGAACTTGGGCATGGTATAACTCTTGCCAGCCAGCGTTGTTTGCTGGTTTACAACAAGTTCCTAATTTGCAAGTTTATCCTAGTGCAGCGAATTTCTTTTTGCTGCGCACGGTACAGCCATTTACAATGGTGCAAACTGAGCTGTTACAACAGTTCCAAATTTTTGCCCGAGACTGTATGAGTTTTCCTGAACTTGGTGTGCAATATGGCCGGGTGGCTTTAAAATCAGAAGCTGATAATCAGAAATTAATTAGTGCTCTACATAAAATTTGTGCATAGAATGGTTTCAGGTAGGATATTGCTGAAATCATTCTTCAGAAAAAATATGCTAGAGTTACAACCCACAGCAGACGGATCATTCACCTTCTTTTCTACAGAATTTAGCCAGTCTTTTCATAGTAGTTCTGGAGCCAAAGAAGAAGCGATCGGGAAATTTGCTATCCCAACTCAACTGGCCGATCGAGCGATCACCTACCCCAAAATCAAAATCTTTGATCCCTGTTACGGCCTCGGATACAACTGTGCCGCTGCCCTCCAAGCTATTTGGAGCGCCAATCCCCAATGTCCTGTAGAAATCATGGCCTTAGAGATCAATCCTGATGTAGCTACCGCCGCGATCGAGCAACAGCTCTTATCAGACTGGCCAGATCCAATTCCCGCATTACTCACCGAACTAGCAGCCACCGGAAATGTCCAAAGTAATTTATTGACAGCTCAACTACAAATCGGTGATGCTCGTCAGACAATCAAAACAGTGCAAGGGTTTCAGGCTGATGCCATTTTCCTTGATCCTTTTTCGCCCGCGGTTTGCCCCGAACTATGGACGGTGGAGTTTTTACAACTGGTTGCGGATTGCTGCGCACCCCAAGGACTTTTGGCCACCTATTCCTGTGCGGGAGCCGTGCGGAATGCTTTACTACTAGCTGGGTTTGCGGTGGGTGATACCTCGCCGATCGGACGCAAAGCCCCTGGCTCGATCGCCAGCCTCGATCCAGATTTAATCCCACCGCTCTCTACTGAAATCCAGGGTTATCTCCAAACTCGGGCAGGGATTCCCTATCGAGATCCCGATTTAATTGATACTGCCGATCGAATTCGGTTGCGGCGTACCTGGGAGCAACAAGAATCCACTTTAGAATCTACTTCTCAATGGCGAAAGCGTCACCCAAACATTCTTGTAGATCCTTTACTCCCGGTGGATAAGTGAGGTTAAAGTGTAGTGGCACAATCGTAATATAGTTACGTTTAATGGCCTGTACATCTGTCTCTATTGAGTCTGGCAAGTTTAAATGAGCAGGTTGTTCAATATCTTGAAGTACTTCCCCTGATAACCAATAATAGGTTTTACCTCGGGGGTCTACTCGGGTTTGGAAGGTATCAAAATAGCGGCGGAGTCCTTGGCGAGTCACCAATACTCCCGCGATTTCAGCGGCAGGGACAGCGGGGATATTGATATTTAGTAAAATTGGTTCTGGTAAGGGATGTTTAGCAAAGCGAGTTAGGAGCTGACAGGCAAAATCGGCACTTACCTGAAACTCTCGACTGCTAAAGCTGGTTAAGCTCAATGCCAAACTGGGGATGCCTTCGATCGCTCCTTCCATAGCCGCCGAAACTGTACCGGAATAGAGAATATCGGTGCCTAAGTTAGCTCCGTGGTTAATACCAGAAAGCACAAAATCTGGAGGTTCTGGTAATAGAGCACCCAAGGCCAATTTTACGCAGTCCGAAGGAGTGCCCGAACAAGACCAAGATTTCACCTGTGGATCAAAAATTCCAGTCACTACCTCAGCACGAATGGGATCATGCAGAGTTAAACCGTGGCCGGTGGCGGAACGTTCTCGATCGGGACAAACCACGGTTACTTCATGACCGGCTTGAGCTAGGGTATTAGCGAGGGTGCGAATTCCTTGGGCAAAGATGCCATCGTCGTTGGCAATTAACAGGCGCATAACAGAAAGTAGATAGGCATTTGAGCACCAGCCTAACAGTTTTTGCTGCTTAACAGAGCAAATCTATCTCGAGATGGGTGTTATGGGGTGTGCCATAGGCTAGCTGAAGATTAGCCGGAGTCATCACTTCTTCAGGTGAGCCATCAGCAATGAGGCGCTGGTTGAGTAAGAGCATTCTATCAAGTAACCCTATGCCCTGTCCCCAATCGTGGCTGCTGACTAATAGGATTTTACCGAGGGCTTTGAGTTCAGCAAAAATATCAAAAATCGTGGCTTCGGTGGTACTATCTACGCCGGTAAAGGGTTCGTCGAGTAAAAATACTTCGGCTTGTTGGGCTAGGGCGCGAGCTAAAAAGACTCGTTGCTGTTGACCACCAGAGAGTTCACCAATGCGTCGATCGCGCAGATCCCACATTTCTACTCGTTCTAGGGCGGCCTGTACCAGCATTTTATCCATGCGATCGGGGCGGCGTAGCCAGCCAATTTTGCGGGTGCGTGCCATCATTACTACTCGCTGCACCGTAATCGGGAAATCCCAGTCTACTTGGGAGCGCTGAGGTAAATAGGCCACTCGATCGAGCTGCCGACAGAGGGGACAGGTGCAGTAGCTCACTAAGCCACTGGTATGGGGAGTCAGACCCAGCATTGCTTTGAGCATAGTGCTTTTGCCAGCACCATTGGGGCCTACTAACCCCACTAGTTCGCCGGGTTGAATGAGAAAACTCACATCCTGAAGTCCGATGACTCCGGGATAGCTGACGGCTAGCTGCTGGACTTGAAGCATTAGAATGAGAATCGTTATCAGTCTCATTATGCACTAAATTTTCGATCGTTTACCATCAATTCTAGGAAACTCCAGAATTTACACAATAAATTTTTGTTGACATAACCTCTCCTTCAGAGATTTGCAGACAAAAAATTAGGCAAGCCGAGTCGTTGAAACTGGCTCAGCAATCATTACTTCGGAATCCCGACTATCGATCGCCTTATTACTGGGCACCATTTGTTCTAGTTGGCAACTGGCAGTAAAAACTAGGGCTTCTTTTCTACGGGTTTTTCTGGCAATTTTTCAGTAGTTTTAATTGGCGGGAAAGTCAGAGTAGGTGAAACGCCGTAAACTCTCGCCAACTCAGCGCTATTTGCAGCCAAAGACTGATTAATTGGCTCCAGATCTTGGGCTAACTTAATTTGCTGCTCCATGGTTTCTCCCGAAGACACTAAGCTGCTTAAGCCATTTACTAACTTTTTAATATTATTACGAAAGTTTGGATCACCAGTAACTTCATCTAAATCGGCGGTAATTTTTTGGACATTTTGGAAAGTTAATCTTGCCGAAGTTAGAGTTTCTTGCAAAGTATCGAGAGTTTTGGGGTTATTTAACCTAATCGAAACATCTCGCAAATTTTCGGTAGTTTTATTAGCATTTGCCAACACACTCTTTAAATCTTTAGCCAAAGCGTCAGAATCGACCTTAGCGATCGTGGTATTTAGCTTGCTAATAGTGGGATCTAGGCTATTCACCGTCTTCCGTAAATCTACGCTCAAAGCATTAAAGCTAGTCAAAGTAGTCTTAAAAGTCTGACGATTTTCGGCAATCAAGCCATCTACCGACTGGGCTAATTTGCTATAGTCTGCGGCAGTAGTATTAATACCATTGGCTGTTTTGTTCACCTGAGCAGCCGTCTCACCAAACTTATCAGCAGTAGCACCAAATTTATTGGCCGTAATGGTAATCGTATCTGTGGCCTTGCCGACTTTTTGAATAGCCGTATCAGCATTTTTGACCGTAGTATCCAAAGACTTAGTCACCGTATTAGCACTAGCCGATACTGTACTTAGCTCCTTTTTAATAGAATCAGGCAAATCACCAAATTTCTTACTGAGTACCGAAATATCAGCAGCAGCCTGACTGGCATTAGCTAAAGTCTTTTTCAAACCATCCACAATTTCGGGAGATTCGTAGCGGTTCACCAAAGCTGTCGCCCTGCGCAGTAATTCATTAAAACTAGCTCCAGCCCGACCAGACATTTGGGCATTGTTACAAACAATGGCATTGCTATCACAATTACTATCTACTGCGCTGGCTGAGTTGGCCGCCAAAGTCACCGGACCTTGAGGCACAATTTCGATTACCGGTTCACCAATCAAACCAGTTTGACTAACTTCCGCGATCGAGTTGCGAGGAATTTTGAGGGTGGGGTCAGTAATTTCTAACACCACTTCTACCCCATTTTCACTAGGTTTGATGTTGGCAATTTTGCCTACCCGAATGCCGCGAAACCGCACGGCTCCCCCTTGCTGAATGCCAGAGGCTTCAGTAAACTGCGCATTGATCATATATTTTTGGTTGCTGGGGCCGATGCCTCTGAGCCAGAGGGCGGCAGCCGCGAAGATACCCAGACCAGCGATGAGCATTAAGCCCACCGAACCTTCTCGCATTGCCCGTGACTGCATTTACTCTTCTCCACACACCTCGATCGAGGTAGATAAATGTGACCCGTCTGTCTAAATTGTACCCGATGGCAAATGTCTATTTGTTTCTCCCCGCTTCTGGAAATTTTAAAGATACAATGTTCAAGGAAAAATCCAGAAGCATTATGGCAGATAAACTAATTCGGGCAACAGCGGCAGACGGCGGTATTCGGGTGGTGGGGGCAATTACGACCCAGCTCACCGAAGAAGCACGCGGTCGGCACAAGTTATCTTACGTGGCCACAGCAGCATTGGGGCGCACCATGGTCGCTGGTCTATTGTTTGCTTCTAGTATGAAAAAAGCTGAATCCCGAGTGAATATTCGGATCAAAGGCAAAGGGCCACTGCAAGGGATTTTGGTAGATGCGGGTACCGATGGCACGGTCAGAGGCTATGTGGGCAACCCCTCGATCGAACTACCCCCCAACGAAAAAGGTAAGCTAGATGTGGGCGGAGCCGTTGGGCGGCGCGGCTATCTTTATGTAGTTCGAGACAGTGGCAGCGGCCAACCTTACACCAGCACTGTGGAACTAGTTTCTGGGGAAATCGGCGAGGATTTAGCCCATTACCTAGTTACCTCTGAGCAAACCCCCTCGGCTTTGATTGTGGGCGTATTTGTAGATGCCAGCGGTGTAACAGCAGCAGGTGGACTACTGATTCAGATATTACCCAAAGCAGCGCGAGATGAAGACTTGGTAGACTTATTACAATCTCGGCTCAGCAACATGCAGGGTTTTACTCCCATGTTGCAAGCTGGCATGACTCTGCCCCAAATGATGGAAGGAATTTTGGGTGACTTGGGCTTAGAAATTTTTCCGGAAATCCAAATGCTGCGCTATCAATGTGGTTGCACGATTGATCGCATGGCTGAAGCCCTAAAAATGCTCGGTAAGCCAGAACTAGAAGAGATGCTGAATAAAGAGCATGGGGCAGAAGTTACCTGTGAATTTTGTGCGGATGTTTATCGCTTAGACGATCGACAATTACAGTCATTAATTTCTGGAATGCCCTGTGCTTAAAGCTTCCTTCCCGCTTAACAAAAATCTTTAATCTCTTTGGGTATACTAAAATCACTCATTCTTTTTGCCCATTTTTTGCGGGACATTTTTGCACTAAAACGCTGCGAAAACTGGTAGAATCTGCCATCTTACGCTTGACAGTCTTACAATTGACAGTGAGATAATAACAAAACCACAATAGTTCTTAACGATCCTTATCAGTATCAGGAAGTGTAGCGTTGCCTAAGACACACTTGCGCTTTGACTTCAATCAGTCATCTACG
>JANOXZ010000725.1:0-2240 GCA_031418695.1 Synechococcales cyanobacterium VAR_35_metabat_10 | reverse complement strand
CATTGGTCAGCATCATTACAAAAATAGATCTCGCCATTCCAAACGGTATAAGCGCCGCCGCCATATTCATGCACTCGGTTACGGACATTAAACCCTTCTGGAGTGACTTGGCTGGTATTTCCCTGGCCATCTTGACGCATGATCACCATGCGGCCTTTTTCTTGGGGACGAGACTCCAACCAATAGGTGTCTAAACCATCTAACACAACCGAGTCTAGATTCATTTTGGCAGCAGTGACAGATGCGCCAGTAATAGGAGACTGCCAAGAGCCGTAGGGAGCAGTAATCATTAGAGTGGGTTTAAAATTTGCAGCAATTGCGAAGACACAATCAAGTTACCTTTAAAACAGAAATGACATATTATAGATCTTCGACTCTTTTTAAACAGGGCAGCTTAGTGAATGCCTTTGGCATGAACGAGGCGATCGAATTTTGTCATTTGCCGGTTTGTAGAGCGCTAGTTTCTAGATACCCCACCTCTTGAATCGCGGCATTAGATGATTCTCTACAGATTTTTAAGGTTTATTTTAAGTTATGCTCAATCCAAATTTAGAGCAAGTGCAGCTAACTGCCGATGATTATGCTCGTTACTCTCGCCATTTAATTCTGCCTGAAGTGGGTGTAGATGGCCAAAAACGTTTAAAAGCAGCCAGTGTGCTTTGTGTGGGTACTGGTGGTTTGGGTTCGCCCTTGCTTTTGTATTTAGCCGCCGCTGGTGTGGGTCGGATTGGAATCGTGGATTTCGATATTGTCGATCACTCCAACTTGCAGCGCCAGGTAATTCATGGCACTTCTTGGGTGGGTAAACCCAAAATTGAATCGGCCAAGAACCGCATTTTGGAAATCAATCCCCACTGTCAAGTGGACTTGTATGAAACTGCCTTGAGTTCGGAAAACGCCTTGGATATTTTGCGTCCTTATGATGTGGTGGTCGATGGTACTGATAATTTCCCCACTCGTTATTTAGTAAATGATGCCTGTGTATTGTTGGGCAAACCCAACGTCTACGGCTCTATTTTGCGTTTTGAAGGACAGGCTACTGTCTTTAACTACAAAGGTGGCTGGGAGAGAGCAGCAGCTTACGAAAGCGCCAGTACCGAAGAAAAAGCCAAGATGCGCAAAGACGGCACCGAATGGATTTACAACGGCGAACTGCCCGCACCAAATTACCGCGATCTCTACCCCGATCCCCCACCTCCGGGTATGGTGCCCTCCTGTGCTGAAGGTGGTGTTTTAGGCATTCTCTGCGGCATTATTGGCGTAATTCAGGCCACCGAGACCGTCAAGATTATTCTGGGTCAAGGACGTACTCTCAGCGGTAGATTGGTGTTGTACAACGCCCTGGAAATGAGTTTTAGAGAACTTAAGCTCCGTCCAGCTCCCGATCGGCCAGTTATCGACAAACTGGTAGACTACCAAGAATTCTGTGGAATCCCTCAAGCTAAAGCCGCCGAAGCAGCGGCGCAAAGTGCCATGAACGAAATGACCGTGATTGAACTGAAGCAGCTCATCGACAGCGGTGCCCAAGACTACTTACTGGTAGATGTGCGCAACCCCAATGAGTACGAAATCGCCAAGATACCTGGTGCAGTTTTGATTCCTTTACCCGATATCGAGCAGGGCAGCGGAGTCGAAAAGGTCAAATCTTTGATTGGCGACAAAAAACTCATTGTCCACTGCAAAATGGGCGGTCGATCGGCCAAAGCCATTGGCATTCTCCAAGCAGCAGGCATTGCGGGCACTAATGTCCAAGGTGGCATCCAAGCCTGGAGCCAACAAGTAGACCCTAGTGTGACCCAGTACTAGTAGGAAAACCACATGGGTATTGCTGTAGAAAGTGTATCTAAAGACTTTGGCAATTTTCGGGCAGTTGATCGAGTCAGCCTAGATATTGAGTCTGGAGCATTAGTTGCCCTCTTGGGCCCATCTGGCTCGGGTAAATCGACGCTGTTGCGATTGATTGCTGGCCTAGAAATGCCCGATGCAGGCAAAATTTGGCTTACCGGCAACGATGCGACCTATCAGTCGGTGCAGGAGCGCAACATTGGGTTTGTGTTTCAGCACTATGCGCTGTTTAAACACATGACCATTCGCCAAAACATTGCTTTTGGCCTAGATATTCGCAAAAAAGATCCCCAAAAAACCAAATCTCGGGTGGAAGATTTATTGGAACTTGTTCAGCTTAGCGGCTTGGGCGATCGATATCCCTCTCAGCTCTCGGGTGGTCAGCGCCAGCGGGT